>NZ_JBSHBP010000006.1:168885-189315 GCF_053612065.1 Streptomyces sp. NPDC054765
GCGCCCCCGCCCCCCCCCCCCCCCCGACGCCCCCGGGCCCGGCCCCGGGCGGGGCGGGCCCGAGACCGTGTCGTGGCGGGGCCGTGTCGCGGCGACGTGCCGGCGTGATGCCGGCGGGGTTGTCGTGTCAGCGCGGCGCCGCAGCGGTGCCGTGCCGGGCCCACAGGAGCTTCTGCACGACCAGGGTGAGCGTGCCCGCGACCACGATGCCGGCCAGGTTCAGCAGGAGCTGGCCGGCGGAGCCCCAGGTCTGCGCGTAGTCGCCGTAGGTGAAGGCCACGGCGGCGTTGGCGGCGGCGGGAACGGTCGTCACGGAGATCGCCACGCCCACCAGGGCACCGGATTTCGCCGAGGTCAGCGAGAGGGTGCCGGCGATCCCGGCGAGGAAGGCCACCACGAACGACATCCGGTCCGGCTGCCAGATGAACGACGTATTGGGGCGCGCGCCCTCGGCCTGGTGCCGGGTGAACAGCCCCACCGCATCCATGAAGTAGCTGAAGCCGCAGGTCAGCACCATGGCCACCGCGAAGCCGACGACCAGTGCCAGCAGCGAGCGCCAGGCCAGGCGCGGGGCGCGCCGGACCAGGGCCGTACAGATCCCCGCCAGCGGGCCGAACTCCGGGCCGACCGCCATCGCGCCGACGACGAGGATCGCGTTGTCCAGGACCACACCGCAGGCCGCGATCATCGTCGCCAGGGCCAGGAACGCGAGGTAGGTGGCCGACAGCGTCGACTCCTCGTGGGTGGCGTCGGCCAGCGACTCCCACAACACGGCGTCGGCACCCTCTCCCGGCGCTTCGTCCTCCGCCCGGTCGGCCCGGTGCGACAGCGACAGATCGATGTGCTCGATCGCGATCGAACCGGTCCTGTCCAGGTCCATCGCCCGCAGCCGGGCCAGCAGCCCGTCGCCGGCCTCCCGGGCGGCGTCGCACATCACCACATCGCCCTGCGGGTCGCGGGCCGCCCCGGTCAGCACCACCAGATGGGTCACCCCGACGGTCGTCTCCAGCAGCCGGAGCACCTCGTCCGTGCGGTGCGCGGGGACGAGCAGGCGTAGATGCAGCACGGCGGGCGACTCCCTAGAGTTTGCGCAACGACAGCCGTTGCACCTTGTGGTCCGGCCCCTTGCGCAGCACCAGGTTGGCGCGGCCGCGGGTGGGGGCGACGTTCTGTTGCAGATTGGGCTTGTTGACGGTGCGCCACATCATGCGGGCGTAGCCGAGGGCCTCGTCCTCGGAGACCTGGGTGTACTTGCGGAAGTACGAGAACGGGTTCTGGAAGGCCGTCTCGCGCAGCTTGCGGAAGCGGCCGAGGTACCACTTCTCGATGTCCTCGGTGCGGGCGTCGACGTAGACGGAGAAGTCGAAGAAGTCGGCGAGTCCGAGGCGGGTGCGGCCGTCCTTGCCGGGCAGCGCCGGCTGCAGGACGTTCAGGCCCTCGACGATGAGGATGTCCGGGCGGTGCACGGTCAGTTGCTCGCCGGGCACGATGTCGTAGATGAGGTGGGAGTAGACGGGCGCGGTGACCTCGGCCTTGCCGGACTTCACCGCCGCGACGAAGCGGGTCAGCGCCCGGCGGTCGTAGGACTCCGGGAAGCCCTTGCGGGACATCAGGCCGCGGCGGTGCAGCTCGGCGTTGGGGAAGAGGAACCCGTCGGTGGTGACCAGCTCGACGCGCGGGTGCTCGGGCCAGCGGGCCAGCAGCGCCTGGAGCAGCCGCGCGGTGGTGGACTTCCCGACCGCCACGCTGCCCGCGACCCCGATGACGAACGGGGTGCCGGGCTGGGGGCCGCCGCCCGCGTCGCCGAGGAAGGTGTTCAGCGCACCGCGCAGATTGCTGGTGGCGCCGACGTAGAGGTTGAGGAGCCGGGACAGCGGGAGGTAGACATCGCGTACCTCGTCGAGGTCGATGACATCGCCCAGGCCCCGCAGTCGTTCGACCTCGTCGGCCGTCAGGGGCAGCGGGGTCTTCTCCCGTAGGGCGCTCCACTGCGCGCGTGTCAGATCGACGTACGGGGAGCGCTCGGCGCGGCGTCGTTGCTGCGGATCGGTCGTCAGGGGCACGCGCCCATTGTGCGCAGCCGCCATATGCCGTTCATCCCGGGGTGCCCGCGGGGCCTTCGGAGGGCAGGCTTGTGGGCGTCGGGGCGGGCTCGGGGCTTCTCTGCCTGGGTGTCTGTACCCGAGGGATTTTGCCCGGTACGGTCGGTGGCGGGGAGCGGCCCGGCTGCGGGCCGAGGACGAATCAGGGGGTGCGTGTGCGAGCGCGTAGGGCCGGTCTGCTGGGACAGCGGCCGTGGGGGAGGACCACAAGCGCGACCGGCGGCCGGGCGGCGGATGCGGCATCGGACGGATTTGCCGCGCGGGTGTACGCCGAACTGGCGGAGGAACTGCCGGACGAGGATCTGGGGGAGGACCTCGGCGATTTCCTGGAGCGCTACGAGCCGGGCAGCGAACTCGGGGCGGACGCGGAGGCGGACGAGGAGTTCCTGGAGACGGTGCGGGAGGCGCATGCGCGGATAGCGCGGGGGTACTGAGGGGAGACGGAAACCGTCAACCGGTTGATCGCCGGGTCTCCGTGCTCCGACGCCGCCTGATCGGCCAGCACCTCCCTATTGGGTTCTTGGTGCCTCGGCGCCCGTGACGGCATGTTCCACCTGTACTGGCCCCCGCACCGGTGTGTCCCGCTCCGATGCCTTGGAGCGGGACACAGCGCGTCAGGTCAGTGGCGCTCGTCGGGCGCTGTGGGCTACTCGTCGAGGTAGAGCAGCGCGGTGATCGTCTTCTTGCACACGTCGCAGTGCATCGGCGCTTCGATGCTCGCCAGGTCGCACTCGATGGAGGTGATGCGGTCCACCACTCCCGTCTCGGCCTCGCTGCGCCAGGCGTCATGCCAGCGTTCGGTGTTCTGCTGGAGCCGCGAGACGTAGCCGCGGGTCATCTCGTAGAACGCCCGGACGCCGCGCTCCTTCATATAGCCCCAGTTGAACTCCAGGCTCTTGAGCACCACGGGGAACGGGTGCAGTGCCTGGGTGCGGCCCCAGGTCTCCAGCACGTCCGCGACGTCCAGCCTGCCGGCCCGCTCGTCCAGGACCGTCCACATGCCCGAGGCGTCGTAGTCGCCCAGCACCTGGTCGAGAATCCCTGCGCAGCGGCGCAGGTTCGCCTTCTTCGCCTGGAAGACCCGGGTGACCTCGGTGCGCGCCTGGGCAGTCGGCTCCTTGCGGCCTTGCTGATCGCCCGGGTTAACTCCGTACTGAGTGCCGCCTCATCGCACAGTGAGTCTCCGAAGCTGAGCCAGGGGTCCGGGAACCCCCGCTCAGCCGTGATCTGGAAGATCCGATCGCCTTGCGTACCCATCCGCTACTCCTCGAAGGTCGGCAGCGGAATGGGTCCGCTGCGCGTCAACTGGATGGTGCGCACCGCCGCGCGAGCTCCGCGGCGGCCTGATCGAGCGGGACCTGGACCTGCTCACCGCTGTCCATGTCCCGCAGCGTGACCGAGCCGGCATCACGCTCCGCCTGGCCATAGATCACGCAGAAGCGGGCCCCCTGATCGCCGGCCCACTTCATCTGCTTGGCGAACTTCCCACTGGACCCCAGGTAGACACCCGTACGGACTCCGGCTCGGCGGATTTCAGCCGCCATCCGGAAGCTGTCCGCAGACAGGTCCTCGCCCATGACCGTGACGGCCACATCGATCTGCGAGTAGCCGCCCTCCTCGCCCTGCTCCAGCAGCGGAAGGATGCGCTCAATGCCCAGCGAGCCGCCACAGGCCGGTGAATCCTTCCCGCCGAGCCGCGCGATCAGACCGTCGTACCGGCCGCCGGACGCGATCGACCCCGGCATGCCCGGCGCGGTGACCTCGAAGATGATCCCCGTGTAGTAGTCGAGGCCACGCACGAGGTTTGGCGTGAAGCCGATCCGCTCGGCGGGGATGGCGTCCTTGGTCAGCTCCAGCAGCCGGTCCACCTCAGCCAGGCCCGCCTGACCGACCTCGCTGGACTTCAGCTCACCCCTGATCCGCTCCACCGCATCCGGCGACGTCAGGTCATCCACCAGGCTCTGCGCCACCTCGGACGACAGGCCGCGGCCCGTGACCAGCTCCTCGACGACAGCCTCCGGGGACAGCTTGTCGAGCTTGTCGAGGGTGATCAGCACTCCGGACCCCAGGTCCGCGGGGACGCTGTATGCCTCCAGCAGACCGAACAGAACATGCCGGGAGTTCAGCAGGAACCGGAACTCCGGCACGCCGAGCGCATCCAGAGCGTCGTGCAGGGCCAGGACGACTTCGGCGTCGGACAACGGAGAGGAGGAGCCCACGATGTCCAGGTCGCACTGCACGAACTCGCGGAAGCGTCCCTTGCCCGGCCGGTCTGCCCGCCACACCGGATCGATGGCGTACCGCTTGTACGGGGAGGGCAGCTGGCTGCCGTAGGCCGCCACCGCGCGAGCCAGGGGCACCGTGAGGTCATAGCGGAGAGCGAGATCGGCCTCGCCGGTCGCCTCATGCTCACCACGCCGGAGGATCTTGAAGATCAGCTTGTCGCCCTCGTCGCCGTACTTGCCGGTGAGAACGTCCAGCCGCTCGAACGCCGGTGTCTGGAGGGGCTGAAAGCCGTAGCGGCCGAACACTTCCCGAATCGTCGCGAACGCGCGTTCCCGCCTCTCATGCTCGGCGGCGAGGAAATCGCGGGTGCCGGACGCGGGCTCAAACTGCTTCAACGAGGCCATGCCGTCATAGTCCCGGAAGCCGGGCGCCACAGGCAAAACGCATCGAGCGGTGTCGCGACGTGACGGACCGTCCGGAGGGCACCCCCGTGCCTGCCGCCGCGTCCCTCCCCGAGGGAGGCGGCCTGCGGGCGATCCGTACGTACCAAGCCCGAATCCGGCCGGTGTCGATCCCTTCCCGCTGAGGCTCGCGGCGGCAGTCCGCCTCAGCGGGAACTGGGTCTGCTCAGAGCTGTGTTGCGGGCCCGACCGGGAGGTGCGCCCACACCGTCTTGCCGGGGTTGCGCGGCCGTACGCCCCAGTGCTGGGAGAGGGCGTCCACGATGAGCAGGCCGCGGCCGGAGGGGTCGTCCGGGGTGGGTTTGCGGAGTTCCGGCATCCGCCACTGGTAGGAGTCGGCCACCTCCAGGACCAGGATGCCGTTGCGGCGGCGTAAGGCCAGTTCGAAGTAGTCACCCGTTCCCTTGGCGTGGGAGACGACGTTGGTGGTCAGTTCGCTGGTGATGAGGACGCCGTCCTCGATGAGGCCGCCTAGTTTCCAGTCGGTCAGGATCGCCCTGACGTGGATTCGGGCGGCAGCGACGGACTCCTTGCGGACCCGGAACCTCTTGATGTGTGTGCGCCCGGACATGTGTCCCCCAAGGGTGGTGGGCAGGCGGAACCGTGATCACCCACTGTCCTTGAACGGCGACATGGAGTGACCTGTCTGACGCTAGGGCCGCACTGGCGCAAGTTGCAAGTACTCGATAGTTGTAAATTTGCGAGCTACCTGGAGTCTCAATTACCTGGTGTGCGCGAGGCGTTACTGTGCATCCTGGATGTGTGCGACAGGGAGGTGGCATGCCCGTAGGTGGGAAGCCCACGGTGCGTAGTCGGCGGCTCGGTGCGGCGCTCAAGCGCTACCGGCTCGCCGCTCGGCTCGACCAGGAGCATGCGGCCGAGGTGCTGGGCTGCTCGATCGCCAAGATCAGCCGCGTTGAAGGAGGTATCAGCGCGTCGCGCGTCGGGGACGTCCGCGTGCTGCTGGACCTCTACGAGGTGTCAGACGCGAATGTACGAACGCAGTTGGAGCACCTCGCCCGGGTGAGCAACAAGCGTGGCTGGTGGCTCGACTACGCGGGAATGATGAGCGAGGAACATGCCGACCTGATTGCGCTGGAGGTCGACGCCTCGTACATCCGGACATGGCAGCCGCTGTTCATTCCCGGACTGTTGCAGACGCCGGGCTATCTCAAGGCGCTCGTCGACGGCAGCCACACGACGCATTCTGCGGAAACCGTCGAGAAGGCCCTGGCGGTTCGGCGGGAGCGAAAGCGAGTCATCGAAGAGGGCGGGGCGCAATTCGCCGCGGTCGTGTGGGAGCCGGCGCTGACTGCCCCGATGCCGTCACGGGAGGTGCACCGGGAGCAGCTGACGCACATCCATGAGCTGGCCCAGCGGAAGAATGTCACGCTGCAGGTTCTCCCGTACTCGGAATGGGGTGCCGCGCATATGGCGTCGCACTTCTCCATCTTCTCGTTCGGGCCGGAGCCGGCGCCGGAAGCCGTTGCGTTCGACAGTACGACCAGCACGGTGATCATTGAGGATCTGGACGATGTCGCCAAGCATGCCCGCATTTTTGAAGCGCTCCGGTCTGCGGCGCTGAGCCGTAAGCAGAGCCTCACGTTCCTCGACAAAGCGATAGCGAACATGCCGGAGGGTGAGAAGTGACCTCGATAGAGAGCCGTGAGATCGTCACCGAGTTCGTCAAGGCCAGAGCCTCACAGGGGATCAACCAGGAGTGCGTGGAGGTCGCCGAGACCGCCGACGGCGGTCGTGCCGTTCGGGACAGTAAGGACCGGGCGGGTGGGACGCAGTTTCACGCGGCCGGGGCCTGGGGTGCGTTTGTCGGTGCGGTGAAAGCCGGGTTCTTCGGGGGGTGACCCGCCGGTACCTGCCGCCGCGGGCCGGGCCGGCCCGCGGCGTACGCTGCCTTCATGTGCGGAATCGTGGGATATGTGGGCGGGCAGAGTGCCCTGGATGTCGTCCTGGCCGGGCTGAAGCGGCTGGAGTACCGCGGCTATGACTCGGCGGGTGTCGCCGTGCTGGCCGACGGCGGGCTGGCGGCGGCCAAGAAGGCCGGCAAACTCGCCAATCTGGAGAAGGAACTGGCGGACCATCCGCTGCCGGCCGGTTCGACCGGCATCGGGCACACCCGGTGGGCCACCCACGGCGGGCCCACCGACGAGAACGCCCATCCGCATCTGGACAACGCCGGCCGGGTTTGTGTCGTACACAACGGCATCATCGAGAACTTCGCCGGGCTGCGGGCCGAACTGACCGACCGCGGGCACGAGTTGACGTCCGAGACGGATACCGAGGTGGTGGCGCATCTGCTCGCCGAGGCCTACTCGTCCTGCGGTGAGCTGGCGGAGGCGATGCGGCAGGTGTGCCGGCGGCTGGAGGGCGCGTTCACGCTGGTCGCGGTGCATGCCGATGAGCCCGATGTGGTGGTCGGGGCGCGCCGGAACTCGCCGCTGGTGGTGGGGGTCGGGGACGGTGAGGCCTTCCTCGCCTCGGACGTGGCGGCGTTCATCGCGCACACCCGTGAGGCGATCGAGCTGGGGCAGGACCAGGTGGTGGAGCTGCGCCGGGAGGCGGTGACGGTCACCGGCTTCGACGGGGCGCCCGCGCAGGTACGGGAGTACCACGTCGACTGGGACGCCTCGGCCGCCGAGAAGGGCGGCTACGACTACTTCATGCTGAAGGAGATCGCGGAGCAGCCGAAGGCCGTCGCGGACACGCTGCTGGGGCGGATCGACGCGTCGGGGGTGCTGTCCCTGGACGAGGTGCGGATCCCGCCGGCGGTGCTGCGCGAGGTGGACAAGGTCGTCATCGTGGCGTGCGGGACGGCGTACCACGCGGGGATGATCGCCAAGTACGCGATCGAGCACTGGACGCGGATTCCGTGCGAGACGGAGCTGGCGAGCGAATTCCGCTACCGCGACCCGATCCTGGACCGGCACACGCTGGTCATCGCGATCAGCCAGTCCGGCGAGACCATGGACACCCTGATGGCGCTGCGGCACGCGCGCGAGCAGGGCGCGAAGGTGCTGGCCATCTGCAACACGAACGGCTCGACCATTCCGCGGGAGTCGGACGCGGTGCTGTACACGCACGCCGGGCCCGAGGTCGCGGTGGCGTCGACGAAGGCGTTTTTGACGCAGCTGGTGGCCTGCTATCTGGTGGCGCTGTACGTCGCGCAGGTACGGGGCACGAAGTGGGGCGACGAGATCCGGGCCGTGGTGCGCGAACTGGCGGCCATCGGCACCCAGGTCGAGCAGGTGCTCGGCACGATGGAGCCGGTGCGGGAGCTGGCGCGTGGCCTGGCCGACAAGAACACGGTGCTGTTCCTCGGCCGTCATGTGGGCTACCCGGTGGCGCTGGAGGGCGCGCTGAAGCTCAAGGAACTCGCGTATATGCACGCGGAGGGCTTTGCGGCCGGGGAGCTGAAGCACGGGCCGATCGCGCTGATCGAGGACGATCTGCCGGTGGTGGTGGTCGTGCCGTCGCCGCGCGGGCGGTCCGTACTGCACGACAAGATCGTGTCGAACATCCAGGAGATCCGGGCCCGGGGCGCGCGGACGATCGTGATCGCGGAGGAGGGCGACGAGACGGTGGTGCCCTACGCCGACCACCTCGTACGGATTCCGCGGACGCCGGTGCTGCTGCAGCCGTTGGTGTCCACGATCCCGCTGCAGGTCTTCGCCTGCGAGCTGGCCACCGCCCGCGGCAACGAGGTCGACCAGCCGCGCAACCTCGCCAAGTCGGTGACGGTGGAGTGATCATCGGGGTCGGGATCGACGTTGCCGAGATCGAGCGCTTCGGCGCGGCGCTGGAGCGTACGCCGGAGCTGGCGCGGCGGCTGTTCCTCGACGAGGAGCTGATGCTGCCGAGCGGTGAGCGCCGCGGCATCGCCTCGCTCGCCGCGCGGTTCGCCGCCAAGGAGGCGCTGGCCAAGGCGCTCGGGGCGCCGAGCGGGCTGCACTGGACCGATGCCGAGGTGTACGTCGAGGACAGCGGGCAGCCGCGGCTGCGGGTGCGCGGCACCGTCGAGGCACGCGCGGCGGCGCTCGGGGTGCGGACCTGGCATGTGTCGCTGAGCCATGACGCGGGGGTCGCCTCCGCCGTGGTGATCGCCGAGGCGTGAAGCCGCTGTGGCGCCCGCCCCCGCTCGTCGGTGGGCGGGCGCCGCTTTTGTGCGGAGGGGAAATCCCCCGCACCCCGTGGGCGAGGGGCGAGACTTGTCGGCATGAGGACTGCCTACAGCGTGGAGACCGTGCGGGCCGCCGAGCGGGAGCTCATGGCCCGGTTGCCCGAAGGGGCCCTGATGCAGCGGGCCGCGGCCGGACTGGCCGTGGCCTGTGCGGAGTTGCTGGGGCGGGTGTACGGCGCCCGGGTGGTGCTGCTGGTGGGCAGCGGCGACAACGGCGGGGACGCGCTGTACGCCGGTGCCCGGCTGGCGCGGCGGGGGGCCGGGGTGACGGCGGTGCCGCTCTCGCCCGAACGGGCGCACCGGGGCGGGCTCGCCGCACTGCGGGCGGCCGGCGGGCGGGTCTCGGCCGATGCGCTGCGGGACATCGCGCGGGCCGATCTGGTGGTGGACGGGATCGTCGGGATCGGGGGGCGGGGCGGGCTGCGCCCCCAGGCCGCGCAACTGGCGCGTGCGGCCCGGGAGTCGGCGCCGGTGGTGGCCGTCGACCTGCCCAGCGGTGTGGACGCGGACAGCGGTGAGGTGCGGGGGGATGCCGTACGGGCCGATGCGACGGTGACGTTCGGCGCGTACAAACCGGGGCTGCTGATCGACCCGGCGCGGGAGCGGGCCGGCGCGCTGCGGCTGGTGGACATCGGGCTCACGCTGCCGGCGGACGCCGGTATGGAGGCGTTGCAGCACGCGGACGTGGCGGAGCTGCTGCCGCGTCCGGCGCCCGAGAGCGACAAGTACCGGCGGGGCGTGGTCGGGGTGGTCGCCGGGTCCGCGCGGTATCCGGGGGCGGCGGTGCTCGCGGTGGCGGGTGCGCTGCGGGGCGGCGCGGGGGCCGTGCGCTATGTCGGGCCGGCCGCCGAAGCGGTGCTGGCGCACTTCCCGGAGACGCTGGTGCATGCCGGGCCGCCGGACAAGGCCGGCCGGGTGCAGGCGTGGGTGATCGGACCCGGCATCGGCGACGAGTCGGACGCGCTGGACGAGGTGCTGGCGGCGGAGGTGCCGGTGCTGGTGGACGCGGACGGGCTGCGCTTCCTGACGCCCCGGCGGGTCGTGGAACGTCCCGCCGAGACCTTGCTGACGCCGCATGCGGGGGAGGCCGCCGCGCTGCTGGGGTGCGGGCGCGGGGAGGTCGAGGCGGCACGGCTGGCATCCGTACGGGAGTTGGCGGCGCGCTACGGCGCCACGGTGTTGCTCAAGGGCTCCACGACGCTGATCGCGCGGGCGGACGGCCCGGTGCGGGTCAATCCCACGGGCACCAGCTGGCTGGCGACGGCCGGGAGCGGCGATGTGCTGTCGGGGGTGACGGGATCGCTGCTCGCCGCGGGACTCACGGCACGTGACGCGGGCTCCGTCGGTGCGTATCTGCACGGGCTGGCGGCCCGCCACGCGGCCGGGCCGGCCGGCGCACCGATCCGGGCCTTCGAGGTTGCCGACCATCTGGCCGCGGCCTGGCGGGATGTGACGGACTGACAGAAGACGCCGGGCGGGCGTTACGCCCGGCGGGGGAATGGGACGGGCACCAGGGCGAACCTGGTGTCCGGCGGGCGGTACGGCCCGGCGGCCACGGCATGCGTGAGGGCATGAAACGCACTCTTCCTGCGCTGCTGGTCTGCGCCTCGCTGCTCGCCGTCGCCGGCCCGCCCGCGGTGGCCGGCGCGCCGTCGCCCCTCTCGCACGCGGCCCTTGCGCCCGTCTCGTACGCGGTCCCCGATCTGGTTCCCGGTATCCCGCGCGGTCCGCAGGAGCCGGCCGGGCGCGAGACGCCCGGCCGGGCGCAGCTGCGCGGGCCGTGGCACACCGAGTACGTGCCGCGGTCCGAGGTGGTCAGCCCCGGCACCAGGGCGGTGGCGTGCAGCCGGTCGACCGGGCCGTTCCAGCGGCAGACGGAGCGCTATCTGCGGCGGGATGCGGACGGGCGGCAGAGCGCGGGGGACTGCCGGGCGATCCGGCGGTTCCAGCGGGCGCACCGCATTGCGCCGGCGACCGGGTTCGCGGGGCCGGTCACGGGCGCGATGGTGCGGCTGATGCGGGCCAGGAAGGACCCCAACCGGGCCGGTCACTGCCCCGACCGTCCGCAGCGGACCGCGTGTGTCGATCTGAACCGGCAGCTGATGTGGGTGCAGCAGAACGGGCAGGTGATCTTCGACCCGGTGGCCATCCGGTCCGGTGCGCCGACGATGGAGACCCGTACCGGGTCGTACCGGATCTATCTGCGGCACAGAAGGCACATTTCCAACCTTTACGGCACGTCCATGCCGTACGCGCAGTTCTTCGACCGCGGGGAGGCGCTGCACGGCGTCTATGAGGACATCTACTCCGGGCCCGGCTCGCACGGCTGCGTCAACCTCACCATGACGGACGCGCGGAGGGTGTGGGAAGTGCTGAAGAAGGGGGACATCGTGTACGTCTGGGGGCGGAAACCCGGCTTGTGAGCACGGTTTTCCCGCCCGTCCCCCGGGGCGCCGCGGCGTCGCCTGCGACACTGAGGGGGTGAACGAGACAGCGAAGCGCGCCCGTGCCGCCATCGACCTCGCCGCCGTGCGGTCGAATGTCCGTGCACTGCGGGACCGCGCACCCCGGGCAGAGCTGATGGCCGTGGTCAAGTCCGACGGCTACGGACACGGGGCGGTGCGCTGCGGGCGCGCCGCCCGTGACGCGGGTGCGGGCTGGCTGGGCACGGCACTGCCCGAGGAGGCGTTCGCGCTGCGTGCGGCCGGGGACACCGGGCGGCTGATGTGCTGGCTGTGGACGCCGGGCGGCCCCTGGCAGCAGGCCGTCGAGCAGGACATCGACGTCTCGGTGAGCGGGCTGTGGGCGCTGCGTGAGGTGACCGCGGCGGCGCGGGCGTGCGGCCGCACCGCTCGCGTCCAGCTCAAGGCTGACACCGGCCTCGGCCGCAACGGCTGCCCGCCCGCCGACTGGCCGGAACTGACCGCCGCGGCCCGCGCCGCCGAGGCCGAGGGCGCGCTGACCGTCACCGGCGTCTGGTCGCACCTCGCCTGCGCCGACGAGCCCGGCCACCCCTCGATCGCCGCCCAGCTGGACGTCTTCCACGACGTGTTGAAGACCGCCGAGACGGCCGGGCTGCGCCCCGAGGTACGGCACATCGCCAACACCCCGGCGCTGCTGACCCTGCCCGAGGCGCACTTCGACCTGGTCCGCACCGGCATCGGCATCTACGGCCTCTCGCCCAGCCCCGAGGTCGGCACCTCCCAGGACTTCGGGCTGCGGCCGGCGATGACCCTGGAGGCCTCGCTCGCGTCGGTCAAGCGCGTCCCCGGCGGCCACGGCGTCTCGTACGGGCACCACTACACCACCTCCGGCGAGACCACCCTGGCGCTGGTCCCGCTCGGCTACGCCGACGGCATCCCGCGGCACGCCTCCGGCGCCGGCCCCGTGCTGGTCGCCGGCAAGTGGCGGACGGTCGCCGGGCGGATCGCGATGGACCAGTTCGTGGTCGACCTGGGCGGCGACAGTGCCGAGCCGGGCGATCCGGCGGTGCTGTTCGGCCCCGGGGACCGCGGCGAGCCGACCGCGGAGGACTGGGCCCGGGTGGCCGGAACCATCGGCTATGAAATCGTGACCCGGATCGGAAGCCGGGTACCACGCGTCTATGGGGAGAGCGGCATACGGAGCGAAGCCGAAGGGGACAGTGCGCTCACGGGGGGCACGGCATGACCGAGGGACAGGAGGCCGCCGCGCAGGCGGTCGAGACGGCGGCCGAGGTGGCCGGTAACTGGTCGAAGGCCGGCCGGCATGCCGGTGTCGCCGGCGCCGCGATCGGCGTGGTCGCGGCGGGTGCCGCGGCCGGTGTGGCGATAGAGCGGATGACGGTCGGCCGCGGGATGCGGCGCCGCGCCCGGCTCGCGCTGGACGCCGCCGGCCCGTACGGCACGCTGCGCGGCATCCCGGGGGCCGCGATCGCCGAGGACGGCACCGAGCTGTACTACGAGGTCGACGAGCCGGGCCCGGAGCCGGGCCGCCCGGAGAAGCACGACGCGGCGGCCAGGCCCGGCGTGAACGGCAAGCCCGCCAAGCACGGCAAGCACGACCGCTCCGCCAAGCCCGTCCGCGGCAAGGAGGCCCGTGCCGCGCAGGAGGCCCAGGGCGGTCTGCGCAAGCGGCTGACGGTGGCGCTGGGGCGGCGCTCCGCGGCCCCCACGGTCGTCTTCAGCCACGGGTACTGCCTGAGCCAGGACTCCTGGCACTTCCAGCGCTCGGCGCTGCGCGGCACCGTGCGTACCGTCCACTGGGACCAGCGCAGCCACGGCCGCTCCTCGCGCGGCCACGGCCAGATCGACGGCACCGAGCCGGTCACCATCGACCTGCTGGGCCGGGACCTGAAGGCCGTGCTGGACGCCGCGGTCCCCGAGGGGCCGATCGTGCTGGTCGGGCACTCCATGGGCGGCATGACGGTGATGGCGCTGGCCGACCAGTTCCCCGAGTACGTCGCGGAGCGGGTGGTCGGGGTGGCCCTGATCGGCACCTCCGCCGGCCGGCTCAGCGAGGTCGGCTTCGGGCTGCCGTCCATGGGCGTCAAGGCCTTCCACTGGCTCGCGCCGGGCGTCCTCAAGGCGCTCGGCTGGCAGCGCGAGATCGTCGAGCGCGGGCGGCGGGCCACCGCCGATCTCTTCGCGGGGCTGATCAAGCGGTATTCGTTCGGGACTCCGGAGAAGGTGGACCCGGGCATCGCGCGGTTCGGCGAGCGGCTGATCGAGGCGACCCCGATCGATGTCGTCGCCGAGTTCTTCCCGGCGTTCGCGGTGCACGACAAGACCGAGGCGCTGGTGGCGTACGACGCGGTGCCCGCGCTGGTGCTCGCCGGAGAGAGCGATCTGATCACCCCCGCCGACCACAGCCGGTCGATCGCCGAGGTGCTGCCCGAAGCGGAGCTGGTGTGTGTGCCGGGCGCCGGTCATCTGGTGATGCTGGAGCGGCCCGAGCTGGTCAATGACCATCTGGTGTCGCTGGTGGAACGGGCGAGCGTGGCGGCCCGCAGCTCGCGGCACGCCCGCGCCTGAGACCCCGGGGCCGGCCGGGCGGCGGGGGCCTCGGGGGGCGACGGGCGGGGGAGGCACGGGGCTGCCGCTGGGTAGCGGTGTCGTTTGGGGGCGGTGGTCGGGCGACGGGCGGGACGTACCATTTGCGGCATGAGCACCACCGGAGCGATTGCGCACGTAACCGTCAAGTCCCCCGAACAGATGCAGGAGTTGGGCCGTCGGCTGGCCCCGCTGCTGCGCCCCGGCGACCTGGTGCTGCTCACCGGTGAGCTGGGCGCCGGCAAGACCACGCTGACCCGCGGCCTGGGCGAGGGGCTGGGCGTGCGCGGCGCCGTGACCTCGCCCACCTTCGTCATCGCCCGGGTGCACCCCTCGCTGTCCGGCGGCCCCGCGCTGGTGCATGTCGACGCCTACCGGCTCGGCGGCGGGCTGGACGAGATGGAGGACCTGGACCTCGATGTCTCGCTGCCGGAGTCGGTGGTGGTCGTGGAGTGGGGCGAGGGCAAGGTCGAGGAGCTGGCCGAGGACCGGCTGCATGTGGTCATCGGGCGCGCGGTCGGGGCGGATGCCCCGGGCGGCGCGGACGGCGCCCTGGAAGACGGTGCGGACGATGTCCGCGAGGTGACGGTGACCGGCCTCGGCGCGCGCTGGGCGGCCGCCGGTCTGCCCGCGCTGGAGACCTGCTGACGGCGGGGTGGACCGGCCGCCGGTGCGACGGGGCGGACCGGTCCCTGATCCGGTCCCTGAGTGGCCCCTGGTCCGGCCCGTGATCCAGCCCCTGGTCCGGCCCCTGACCCGGTCACCGGCCCGGCCCCGACCCGGTCACCGGCCCGGTAGTTTCCGACAAGCCGTCGGTAAGATGTTGCATACCTGATGCCGGGCGTGGTGACATGGGTGGAGACCCCAGTTAGGTCAGCCTAAGTAGCGAGCCTGGCTTCTGTCGCTCGTCCCAGGAGCCCCGGGAGGCGTCCATGTCGGCCCACCAGCCCTCCCCCTTGCCTGAAGGGCGCGGGAGTACCCCCGTCGCGGCGGCCGGGCGCGGCGAGTACGAGGCGCGCGAGGCGCCGACCATGAATGAACTGCTGGCCGCGGGCGCCGCGGCCAGCGCCGTCTCCACGCCCCCCGACGCCGCCGGGGAAGCCCGTCCGGGCAAGCCGGCGGAGTCCGCGGAGGAGCCGGAAACGGAGGACGGGGCCGGGCCCGCGTCCACCGGGAGCCGCGACGCGGCGTAGCCCGTAGGGGCGAAGGGGGGAGGGGCCGGGTGCCGCGCGGTCAGGAGACCACGACGACCTTGGTGCCGTGCAGCGCGAAGTCCCACATCGCCTTGCCGTCGTCCCGTGACTCGCGGATGCCGCCGGTCTTCTTCGACGAGCCCTGGTCGGGCTTGGAGCCGTCGACGGCCGCGCTGAAGCCGACGGTGACACCGTCCACCATGGCGAACCGCACCACATGCTCGATCGCGATGCCGTCCGAGCCCGTGACGCTCACCGACCGCGTGCCGACCGCGTACGCCCCCAGCGGCGGGCTCACCGTGCTCGGCGCGACCGTGAACGTACGCAGTGCCTTGTCCGCCGGGCCGACCAGCCAGACCCGCTTGGCACCGAGCGAGTAGACGATCCGCCGGCCCTTGCCGGACGCCGCGGGGACGGCGGCCGGAGCGGGCGCCTTGTCCTTCTTGCCGCGCGGGTCCGGGCGGTCCTTGGGCGCGCTGTGGTGGCTGTCCTTACGGGCCTGGGTGAGGGTGTCCGGAGCGGACGCCGAAGCCTGGTAGCCGAGCACACCGACCACGACCACGGCGGCCGTGGTCAGCGCGGTGACGATCGTGCTGCTCTTAGCGGGCACCGCTGTGCCACCTTTCCTCCCGCTCCCTGCCGCCGGCGGGGAGCCCCGGGCCTTGGCATGCCGGGCTGCTTGCTGTGCTGGCTACGGGGGCGACGGTAGCACCGCGACAGGTACCGCCCGCCGAGCCGTAGTCTTAAGGACGTGCTGCTGCTAGCTCTTGACACCGCCACCCCCGCCGTCACCGTCGCGCTCCACGACGGCACCCGGGTCCTCGCCGAGTCCCGCCAGGTGGATGCGCGCCGGCACGGCGAGCTGCTGCTGCCCGCCGTCGACCGGGTGCTGGCCGAGGCCGGCCTGAAGCTCGACGCGGTCAGCGACATCGTGGTCGGGGTGGGGCCGGGACCGTACACCGGGCTGCGGGTCGGTCTGGTGACCGCCGCGACCTTCGGGGCGGCCCTCGGCGTACCCGTTCACGGCCTGTGCTCCCTGGACGGCCTCGCCCATGCCTCCGGGCTGACCGAGCCCTTCCTCGTGGCCACCGACGCCCGCCGCAAGGAGGTCTACTGGGCGCGCTACGAAGCCCGCCCGTCGCCCGGCCGTCACCCCGGCGCGGGCGTCACGGTGACGCGGCTGACCGAGCCCGCCGTCGACCGCCCCGAGGACATCGCCGACCAGGTGGCCGGCGTCCCTGCCGTGGGTGCGGGCGCGCTGCTCTACGACATGGTCTTCACCGGCGTACGGCGCGAGGGCCCCGAGCACCAGTCCGCCGGGGCGCTGGCCGCGCTGGCTGCCGGGAAGCTGGCCGCGGGCGAGGAGCTGCTGCCCCCGCAGCCGCTGTATCTGCGCCGGCCGGACGCCCAGGTGCCCGCCAACTACAAGGTGGTCACTCCCCAGTGACCCCCCGCCCGTCGCCCGACCTTCCCCAAGCTCTCCACTCCGTTCGAGCAGGGGAGACCCCAAGCCCCGCGGCGGCCCCGCCGCGCGGCGGGGCCCCCCGGCACGACGCGGCACTGCGCGAGATGCGCTGGTGGGACATCGCGCCGGTGCTGGAACTGGAGCGGGAACTGTTCCCCGAGGACGCCTGGTCGCCGGGGATGTTCTGGTCAGAGCTGGCGCATGCCCGCGGGCCGTACGCCACCCGCCGCTATCTCGTCGCCGAATGGGAGGTGCCGCCGCGCTGGGGGTCCCCCCGGACAGCGTCCGGGGGAGGCGCCGATGAGGGCCGGCTGGTCGGCTACGGCGGGCTGGCCGCCGTCGACGGCACCGGCGACATCCAGACCATCGCCACCGCCCGCGACCAGTGGGGCACCGGCCTCGGCGCCCGGCTGCTGACCGAACTCCTCGGCGCCGCAACGGACTTCGAGTGCCACGAGGTGCTGTTGGAGGTGCGGGTCGACAATGTGCGCGCCCAGCGCCTCTACGAGCGCTTCGGCTTCGAGCCGATCGGCTTCCGCCGCGGCTACTACCAGCCCGGCAATGTCGACGCCCTCGTGATGCGCCGCACCACCCAGACCTCCTCCGAAGCACCCTCCGTACAAGGAACTTGAGACTCATGGCTGACTCACGCGGCGGACCGCTCGTCCTCGGCATCGAGACCTCCTGCGACGAGACCGGTGTCGGCATCGTCCGCGGTCACACCCTCCTCGCCGACGCCGTCGCCTCCAGCGTCGACGAGCACGCCCGCTTCGGCGGGGTGGTGCCGGAGGTGGCCTCACGCGCCCATCTGGAGGCGATGGTCCCCACCATCCAGCGGGCCCTGAAGGACGCCGGGGTCGCGGCCTGTGACCTGGACGGGATCGCGGTCACCGCGGGACCGGGCCTGGCCGGTGCGCTGCTGGTCGGCGTCTCGGCCGCCAAGGCGTACGCCTACGCCCTGGGCAAGGCGCTGTACGGCGTCAACCACCTCGCCTCCCACATCTGCGTCGACCAGCTGGAGCACGGCCCGCTGCCGGAGCCGACGATGGCGCTGCTGGTGTCCGGCGGCCACTCCTCCCTGCTGCTCGCGCCGGACATCACCTCCGACGTACGCCCCCTGGGCTCGACCATCGACGACGCGGCCGGCGAGGCCTTCGACAAGATCGCGCGAGTGCTGAACCTCGGCTTCCCGGGCGGCCCGGTCATCGACCGCTACGCGCGCGAGGGCAACCCCGACGCGATCCGTTTCCCGCGCGGGCTGACCGGACCCCGCGACCCGGTCTACGACTTCTCGTTCTCCGGTCTGAAGACGGCAGTGGCCCGCTGGATCGAGGCCAAGCGCGCGGCCGGCGAGCAGGTGCCGGTGGCGGATGTCTCGGCGTCCTTCCAGGAGGCCGTGGTGGATGTGCTGACCCGTAAGGCCGTCCGGGCCTGCAAGGACAACGGCGTGGACCACCTGATGATCGGCGGCGGGGTCGCGGCCAACTCCCGGCTGCGGGCGATGGCCGAGCGCCGCTGCGAGGACGCCGGGATCACGCTGCGGGTGCCGCGGCCCAAGCTGTGCACCGACAACGGCGCGATGGTCGCCGCCCTCGGCGCGGAGATGGTGGCACGGGGCCGGCGGGCCTCCGCCTGGGACCTCTCCGCCGACTCGTCCCTGCCGGTCACCGAGCCGCATGTGCCCGGCGAGGCCCCCGAGGACGTACCCGCGCACCACCACCACGACCATGACCACGTCCACGAGATGAGCAAGCACAACCTCTACTCCTGAGGCCGGCGCGGGGCTGAGGCGGGCGCGGGCCCGGGGCCGGTGCGGGCCTGAGGCCGGCGCGGGCCCGGGGCGGCGCGGGCTCGTTTTGTCGTTCTGTGCGTCCTCGTGCCTCCCCCGGCCCCGCCTGCGGCCCGAGATCTTACCCTGGCAGCAGCACCGGGCGCGCACGTGGGGAGGCGGCAGGCTGTGGACTGGTTCTGGTGGGTCTTCATCTTCTTCATGGCGGGCGGCTTCGCGAAGGTCGCCGACACCGCCCGTACGGCGCTGCGTACGCGGCACGAGCGCAAGATGGAGCGGCTGGTGACCGCCCGTCAGGAGCGGCAGGAGCTGGCCGCCGTGCAGCAGCCGCCACAGCCGGTGTGCGGCTGCACCCACCACCTCGCCAAGCATGACAAAAAGGGCAAGTGTCATGAGCTGGTGGAGGTGGCGGTCGCCTGGGACGCCGACCACAAGCCGGTGCAGTACGAGGCGGGCCAGTGCACCTGCCAGCAGTACATCGGCCCGCAGCCGCTCTCCCAGGTCTACGCCGAGGACCTCACCGACCTGGCCTGAGCGCCGCTCAGGGCGCGTCCGCCGCCGGGTGCCCCAGCAGCATCATGGGAGCGCCGTCGACCCGGGTCAGGAAGATCGTGCAGGACTTGCGGCCCCCGCCGAGCTTCAGCTTCTTGCGCAGCTCCTCCGGCTCCACCGCGGAACCGCGCTTCTTGATCACCGCGATGCCGACCCCGCGCTCGCGCAGCAGCGCCTTGAGCTTCTTGACGTGGAACGGCAGCACATCGGTGATCGCGTAGGCGGTGGCGAACGGCGTCTCGGCCGGCCGGTCCGCGGTGATGTACGCGATCGTCGGATCGATCAGCCGGCCGCCGGTCTGCCGGGCGACGTCCGCGACGAGATGGGCGCGGATCACCGCCCCGTCGGGCTCGTACAGCCAGTCGCCGACGGGTCCCGCCGCGGGATCGGGCAGCCCGGCGCCGAGCAGGGAGTCACCGGCCGGAAGCAGGGTGGCGCGGCGGCCACCGGGCGTCGGGCCGGGCGCCCCGCCCCGCGCCGTCCCGAACCACACCACGGCCTCCTTGACGTCGCCGCCGTCCGAGATCCACTCCGTCTCGGCGTCCTCGGGCAGCGCCTCGTGCGGCACCCCCGGCGCGATCTTCAGCGCCGCGACCGGCGCCTTACGGGCCGCCTCGACGGCCCACGACAGCGGCGGCGCATACGCCTCGGGATCGAAGATGCGCCCGCCCCTCGCCTTGCTGCGCCGGGCCGGATCCACGAACACCGCGTCATACCCCGCGGTGTCCACCTCCGTCACCTCCGCGCAGCGCACCTCGATCAGCTCCGCCAGCCCCAGCGCCTCGGCGTTGGCCCGGACCGCGGCGCAGGCCAGCGGGTCATGGTCGACGGCCAGCACCCGGATCCCGGCGCGGGCCAGCGCGAGCGCGTCGCCGCCGATGCCGCAGCACAGATCGGCCAGCGTACGGACGCCCAGCGCGGCGAGCCGGGCGGCCCGGTGGGCGGCGACCGTGGCACGGGTGGACTGCTCGACGCCGTTGGGCGTGAAGTACATCAGCCGCGCATCCGCCCCGAACTTCGCCGCCGCGCGCTGCCGTAGCCGGGCCTGGCCGAGCGCCGCGGAGACCAGCGGCGCGGGGTGCTCGCGGCGCAGCCGGGTGGCTGCCGCCAGCTCGTCCGCCGGGTTGTGGTCCCGCAGTTCGGCCAGCAGCGATTGCCCCTCCGGGGCGAGCAGGGCGGAAAAGGTGTCGAGGTCGTTCACGGTCCTATTGTCGCCCCACGTTTTCGGCTGTCCCGCCGCGGTGGTTTCTCGCTGTTGCGTCTGCGGCTCTCCCGCGTTTTCGGCCGTCCCGCCGCGGCGGCTTCTCGCCGTTGCGCCTGCGGCGGGCGGGGTCCGCTGCGCGGGGCTGTCGGGTGCGGTGACGGGCCGGAGGGGCCGGTGTGCGGGACTGCTTCGCTTTACGTCCCGCACACCGGC
>NZ_JBSHBP010000007.1:0-183589 GCF_053612065.1 Streptomyces sp. NPDC054765
GCCGGAGGGCGGTGAGTCCCTCCGGCCGGGCCGGCCGCTGTGTGTGCGGTGAATCCGTCAGATCTCGCCGCGGAGCTTGGCGAGCGCCTCCGCGAGGATCGCCTCGCCATCGGCGTCGCTGCGCCGCTCCCGGACGTAGGCGAGGTGGGTCTTGTACGGCTCGGTGCGCGGCGGGTCCGGCGGGCTGTCCCGGTCCTTGCCTGCCGGGAAACCACAGCGCGGGCAGTCCCAAGTGTCCGGAACCTGCGCATCGCCGGCGAAGCTGGGCTGCGTCTCGTGCCCGTTGGAGCACCAGAAGGAGATGCGGGTGCGCGGCGCGGACTCGCCGCGCTCGGCCTCCCCCATCGGCCCCGCCCCGACCCGACTTCCTCGGATCGCGTTGCCACTTGCCACGGTCGTAACTCCCTGCGTAATGGTGCTGCACAGCCTCTCGCAGCAGCTGCGCTGCGGAACGCCCCAGTCTACGTAAGGCCCAACGCGCGTCCAGTGGCTGGAGTTACCCGTCCGAGGACGCCACCTCATGATAGGCCGCGCCTCAGACGCTGCGTCAGCTACCGAGCTTCATCAGGATGCCGAGCACGACGATGCAGGCGAACCACAGCAGAGCGATCACGATGGTGATGCGGTCGAGGTTGCGCTCGGCGACCGAGGAGCCACCCACCGAGGACTGCATACCGCCACCGAACATGTCGGACAGGCCGCCACCCTTTCCCTTGTGCATGAGCACCAGCATCATCAGCAGCAGGCTGAAGACGATGAGGGCGATCGAGAACCCGATGACCACGGCTGGACCAACTCTCTAGGACTGACGGACGGAGGCATGGATCACGATATCTGCAACACATGCTGCGGGGCCGGGGGCGGCGCTGCTGCACCGGTCCCGGCCCCGACAGGGTACGACGAGGGCTCCCCCTCGTCATAGCTGCTACTGGTCGCGGAAGCGGACGATCTTCACAAACTCGTCCGCGTCGAGGGCCGCGCCGCCGATCAGCGCGCCGTCGACGTCGGGCTGTGCCATGATCGCGGCGACATTGCCGGACTTGACCGAGCCGCCGTACTGGATGCGGACCTTGTCGGCCAGCTCCTGGCTGTAGAGCTCGGCGAGGCGGCCGCGGATGGCCCCGCAGACCTCCTGCGCGTCCTCGGGGGTGGCGACCTCGCCGGTGCCGATGGCCCACACCGGCTCGTAGGCGATCACGATGGTCTCGGCCTGCTCGGCCGGGACGTCCGCCAGACCGCCGTCGACCTGGGCGAGGGTGTGCGCGACCTGGTTGCCGGCCTTGCGGACGTCCAGGCCCTCGCCGACACACAGGATCGGGGTGAGCCCGTTCCGGAAGGCGGCCTTGACCTTGGCGTTGCAGATCTCTTCGTTCTCGCCGTGGTACTGGCGGCGCTCGCTGTGGCCGACGGCCACGTACGCGCACTTCAGCTTGGCGAGCATCGGGCCGGAGATCTCGCCGGTGTAGGCACCGGAGTCGTGCGCGGAGAGGTCCTGGGCGCCGTACTTGATCTTGAGCTTGTCGCCGTCGACCAGCGTCTGCACCGACCGCAGGTCGGTGAAGGGCGGCAGGACCGCGACCTCTACGGCGTCGAAGTCCTTGTCGGCAAGGGCGAAGGCGAGCTTCTGGACGTGGGCGATGGCCTCGAGGTGGTTGAGGTTCATCTTCCAGTTGCCCGCCATCAGCGGGGTGCGGTCAGTCACGTTGTTCAGTCCTCCAGAGCGGCGAGGCCGGGCAGCGTCTTGCCTTCGAGGTATTCGAGGCTGGCGCCGCCGCCGGTCGAAATATGGCCGAATGCATTCTCGTCGAAGCCCAGCTGGCGCACGGCGGCGGCCGAGTCACCGCCGCCGACGACGCTGAAGGCATCCGAGTCCAGCAGGCCCTGCGCGACGGCCTTGGTGCCGCCGGCGTAGTCGGGGTGCTCGAAGACGCCCATCGGGCCGTTCCAGAAGACGGTGGCCGCGTCGGCGAGCTTCGCGGCGTAGAGCTCGCGGGTCTTCGGGCCGATGTCCAGGCCCTCCTTGTCGGCCGCGATGGCGTCCGCGGCGACGGTCCCGGGGTGGGCCGGGGCCTTGGTCTTCAGGTCCGGGAACTCGGACGACACCAGGACGTCGACGGGGAGGACGAACTCCACCCCGCGCTTCTCGGCCCGCGCCAGGTACTCCAGGCAGGCCGGGACCTGGTCCTCCTGCAGCAGCGAGATGCCGACCTCGTGGCCCTTGGCCTTGAGGAAGGTGTACGCCATCCCGCCGCCGACCAGGATGCGGTCGGCCTTCTCGATCAGCTGGTCGATGACGGCGAGCTTGTCGGAGACCTTGGCGCCGCCGAGCACGACCGCGTAGGGGCGCTTGACGTTCTCGGTGAGCTTCTTCAGGACGCGCACCTCGGTGGCGATCAGATCGCCGGCGGCGTGCGGAAGGCGCCTGGGCAAGTCGAAGACGGAGGCGTGCTTGCGGTGCACGGCGCCGAAGCCGTCGCCCACGTACAGGTCCGCGAGGGCGGCGAGCCGGTCGGCGAAGTCGCCGCGCTCAGCGTCGTCCTTGCTGGTCTCGCCCGGATTGAAGCGGAGGTTCTCCAGCACGGCCACCTGGCCGTCGGCCAGCGAGGCGGTCACGGACACGGCGGACTCACCGACCGTGTCGGACGCGAACGCCACGGCCTGCCCGAGGATTTCGCCCAGCCGCTCGGCGGCGGGGGCCAGCGAGAAGGCCGGGTCCGGAGCGCCCTTGGGACGGCCCAGGTGAGAGGCGACGATCACCTTGGCGCCGCGCTCGACGAGCTTGGCGATCGTCGGGGCGACGGCGCGGATCCGGCCGTCGTCGGTGATGGTGGTGCCGTCCAGCGGCACGTTCAGGTCGGCGCGGACGAAGACCCGCTTACCGGCTACCTGGAGGTCGTCGATCGTCTTCATGAGGAGTGACTCCATCACATGGGTCGGTCGGTCGCGGAACGGGGCCCGTACGACGCCTCATCGCGTCGCACGGGCCCCGTCCCCACATCTCGGTGTCTCGGGTGTCAACCAGAGATCAGAGCTGGCCGCCGACGAAGGTGGTCAGGTCCACCAGGCGGTTGGAGTAGCCCCACTCGTTGTCGTACCAGCCCACGACCTTGACCTGCTTGCCCTGCGACATGGTGAGCTGGGAGTCGAAGGTGCAGGAGGCCGGGAAGTTCACGATGTCCGAGGAGACGATCGGGTCCTCGGTGTACTCAAGAATGCCCTTGAGCTGGCCCTCGGCCGCCTTCTGGAAGGCGGCGTTGATCTCGTCCCTGCTGACCTCGCGGTCGAGCTCCAGCACCAGGTCGGTGACCGAGCCGGTGGGGACCGGGACACGCATCGCGATGCCGTCCAGCTTGCCCTTGAGCTGCGGGAGGACCAGGGCGGTGGCCTTGGCGGCACCGGTCGAGGTCGGGATGATGTTCTCCGCGGCGGCGCGGGCGCGGCGCAGGTCGCTGTGCGGGAAGTCCAGGATCCGCTGGTCGTTGGTGTAGGCGTGGACCGTGGTCATCAGGCCCTTGACGATGCCGAAGTTCTCGTCGAGCACCTTCGCCATCGGCGCCACACAGTTGGTGGTGCAGGAGGCGTTGGAGATGACGTGGTGCTTGGCCGCGTCGTACTTGTCGTTGTTGACGCCCATCACGATCGTGATGTCCTCGTCCTTGGCGGGCGCGGAGATCAGGACCTTCTTGGCGCCGGCCGCGAGGTGCTTCTCGGCGTCGGCCTTCTTGGTGAAGATGCCGGTGGACTCGATGACGATGTCGGCGCCGAGCTCCGCCCAGGGGAGGTTCGCCGGGTCGCGCTCGGCCATCGTCTTGAAGGTCTGGTTGCCGACCGTGATGGTGTCGTCGGTGTGGCTGACGTCCTGCTTGAGGCGACCCAGAATGGTGTCGTACTTCAGCAGGTGGACCAGGGTGGCGTTGTCGGTCAGGTCGTTGACACCGACGATCTCGATGTCCGCACCCTGCTCCAGGAGCGCGCGGAAGTAGTTACGACCAATGCGGCCGAATCCGTTGATGCCTACGCGGATCGTCACGAAACCGATCTCCTCGTTGGTACGCCGGCGCAGATACCGGCGAGCTGTATGGGATGTCCCCGACCGCCTCCGACCCTACCCCCTGCACGAGACGTACGTGACATTGACATCGGCGGCCAAAGATGCTCAAGTGAGCGCCCTTCAGCCCCTCTGACGTCCGCCCTGCGCACCCCATCACCACGTCTCACCACGTCTGCATGCAGCGGCGCCCCCGGTGCCCAGTGCGGGCGCCGGGGGCGCATACGGAGAAGGATCTGCTCCGGTTCAGCCGACCATGCCTTCGGCTAGTTCCTCGGTGAGGTTGGACTCGGTGCCGGGAATGCCGAGGTCCTGGGCACGCTTGTCGGCCATCGCCAGCAGCCGGCGGATGCGGCCGGCGACGGCGTCCTTGGTCAGCGGCGGATCGGCGAGGGCGCCCAACTCCTCCAGGGAGGCCTGCTTGTGCTCCATGCGCAGCCGGCCGGCCGCGGCGAGGTGCTCGGGGACCTCTTCGCCCAGGATCTCCAGGGCCCGCTGGACCCGGGCGCCCGCGGCGACCGCGGCACGCGCCGAGCGGCGGAGGTTGGCGTCGTCGAAGTTGGCGAGGCGGTTGGCGGTGGCGCGGACCTCGCGGCGCATCCGCCGCTCCTCCCACGCGAGCACCGACTCATGGGCGCCGAGCCGCGTCAGCAGCGCGCCGATCGCATCACCGTCACGGACGACGACACGGTCCACCCCGCGCACCTCGCGGGCCTTCGCGCCGATGCCGAGCCGGCGGGCGGCGCCGACCAGTGCGAGTGCCGCCTCGGGCCCGGGGCAGGTGACCTCCAGGGACGAGGAGCGGCCGGGCTCGGTCAGCGAGCCATGGGCCAGGAAGGCGCCGCGCCAGGCCGCCTCGGCGTCGCAGGTCGCGCCGGAGACCACCTGTGGGGGCAGGCCACGGATGGGGCGGCCGCGGCCGTCCACCAGGCCGGTCTGCCGCGCCAGCTGGTCACCGCCGGCCACGACCCGTACGACATAGCGGCTGCCGCGCCGCAGGCCGCCGGGGGCCATCACCACCAGGTCGGAGCTGTGCCCGAAGATCTCCAGGATGTCCTTGCGCAGCCGCCGGGCGGCGATGCCCGTGTCCAGCTCCGCCTCGATCACGATGCGTCCGCTGACCAGGTGCAGACCGCCCGCGAACCGCAGGATCGACGAGACCTCCGACTTCCGGCAGCAGGTCCGGGTGACGGGGAGCCGGGAGATTTCATCCTTCACCGCTGCCGTCATCGCCATGGGCCGATCCTTCCATGCATCCGAAAAATACGGTCGTACGCGGCTGCCAGCAGCTCCGGGTCGTGCCGGTCGGGGGCTCCCCCGGCGCTCGACCGGGCGTCGTCTCCTTGTGCGGCGACCGCCGCCAGCTCGACCTCGCTGCCGACCAGCTGCTTGGCGGCAGCGGTCAGACCCTCGATGTCGGGCACGGCGGCCTTGTCGGCCAGCACCACGTCGAAGGCGAGTTTAGGGGCGTGTCGGGCCAAAACCTCCAAATGACGCTGCGGGGAGAAGCCATCGGTTTCGCCCGGTTGGGGCGCAAGGTTGAGCGAAAGGACTTTTCGGGCCTTGGTCTCCTCCAGCGCCTCGCGCAGCTCCGGCACCAGCAGATGCGGGATCACGGAGGAGAACCAGGAGCCGGGACCGAGCACCACCCAGTCGGCGTCCCGTACGGCGGCGACCGCCTCGGGGACGGCCGGCGGGTCCACGGGGACCACATGGACGGACTGCACCTCGCCGCGGGTCAGCGCGACGGTGGCCTGCCCCCGGACCGTGGAGATCTCGTCCGGGCGGTCCGCGCGATGACCCCTGACCTCGGCCTGGAGCTCCAGGGGCACCGCCGACATGGGCAGCACCCGGCCGTGCGCGCCGAGCAGCCTGCCGACCAGGTCGAGCGCCTGGACATGGTCGCCGAGCTGCTCCCACAGCGCGACGATCAGCAGATTGCCGACCGCGTGGTCGTGCAGCTCGCCCTCGCTCTGGAAGCGGTGCTGGATCACCCGGGACCAGGTCTGGCCCCAGTCGTCGTCGCCGCACAGCGCGGCGAGCGCCTTGCGCAGATCGCCGGGCGGCAGGACGCCCAGCTCGTCGCGGAGGCGACCGCTGGAGCCGCCGTCGTCGGCGACCGTGACCACGGCGGTCAGGTCACCGGTGATCCGGCGCAGCGCGGCCAGCGAGGCGGACAGGCCCATGCCCCCGCCCAGTGCCACCACCTTGGGGGTGGCCCCCTTCGTCATACGGCCGCTGGGGACGAGTCGCCGGACCCTGCGCAGCCGTGGTGCCCGCCCGCTCACTCGCGCCCCATGTCCCGGTGGACGACGACCGTTTCCACCCCTTCGGACACCAGGCGGCGGGCGAGCTTCTCGGACATCGCGACGCTGCGGTGCTTGCCGCCCGTACAGCCCACGGCGATGGTCACATAGCGCTTGCCCTCACGGCGGTAGCCCTCGGCGACGATCCGCAGCAGCTCGGTATAGCCGTCCAGGAACTCCTTGGAGCCGGGCTGGCTGAAGACGTAGCTGGAGACCTCGTCGTTGAGGCCGGTGAAGGGGCGCAGCTCGGGGACCCAGTGCGGGTTGGGGATGAAGCGGCAGTCGATGACCATGTCGGCGTCGACCGGCAGGCCGTACTTGAAGCCGAAGGACATGACCGTGGCGCGCAGTTCGGGGACCTCTTCGCCGGCGAACTGGGCGTCCATCTTGGCGCGGAGTTCGTGGACGTTAAGGCTGGAGGTGTCGATGACCAGGTCGGCGTCGCCGCGCAGTTCGCGCAGCAGATCGCGCTCGGCGGCGATGCCGTCGACGATCCGGCCGTCGCCCTGGAGGGGGTGCGGACGGCGCACGGACTCGAAGCGGCGCACCAGGGCCTCGTCGGAGGACTCCAGGAAGACGATGCGGCGCTTGACGTTCTGCGCGTCGAGGGTGGCCAGCGATTCCTTGAGGTTGGCGAAGAAACGGCGGCCGCGGACGTCGACGACGACCGCGATCCGGGCGACATTGCCCTGCGAGCGGGCGCCCAGCTCGACCATGGGAGCGATCAGCTCGGGCGGGATGTTGTCGACGACGAACCAGCCGAGGTCCTCCAGGCACTTCGCGGCCGTGCTGCGGCCGGCGCCGGACATCCCGGAGATGATCACCAGCTCCGGGATCGCGGCGCTCTCGCCCTGATCGGTCGTGCCCGTACTCACCTGTGCACCGTCTCTCTCGGTTTCCTGCGCTTCGTGCGGTGTGCTCATCGTTCCTGCCCCCGTTCTGCCGACAACGCGACCGGTGGGGCCCCGTCATCCTCAATGATCTCTCCTGTGGCGGTGTTCACCGCGGGGGCGGAGGGTGCCGCCCCGGCCAGCGCCGCGGCGACGGTCTCCGCGGTCTTGCGGCCGACGCCCGGGACCTCGCAGATTTCGTCGATCGTCGCGGCCCGCAGCTTCTTCAACGACCCGAAGTGCTTGAGCAGTGCCTGACGGCGGGTGTCGCCCAGCCCGGCGACGGCGTCCAGGGGAGAGGCCTTCAACCGCTTGCCGCGCTTGTTGCGCTGGTAGCCGATGGCGAAGCGGTGTGCCTCGTCGCGGACGCGCTGGAGGAGGTAGAGGCCCTCGCTGGTGCGCGGCAGCACCACCGGGTCGTCCTCGCCCGGCAGCCAGACCTCTTCGAGGCGCTTGGCCAGGCCGCAGACGGCGACATCGTCGATGCCGAGCTCGTCCAGGGCCCGGCGGGCGGCCGCGACCTGCGGGGCGCCGCCGTCGACGACCACGAGCTGGGGCGGGTAGGCGAACCGCTTGGGGCGGCCGTCCTCGTCGGTCGGGCGGCCGGCCATGGGGTCCGGCTCCAGGTCGTCCACGCGCGCCGGGACCGTGCCGGTGCCGTGGGTGACGCCGTCGCCGTTCTCGTGTGGGGCGGTGTTCCTGTGTGTGACACCGGTGGCCTGCGTGACGCCGGTGGCTTGTGTGACACCCGTGGCCTGTGTGACACCCGTGACCTGCGTGACGTCGGTGGCCTGCGTGACGCCGATGGCCTGTGAGACGCCGTTGTCGTCCACGTGGGCGTCGTCGGCTGGTTCCTCCGTCCACTCGCCCGACTTCTGCTTCTCCTGGAGATAGCGCTTGAAGCGGCGGCCGATGACCTCGTGCATGGACCGGACATCGTCCTGGCCCTGGAAGGTCTTGATCTGGAAGCGGCGGTATTCGCTCTTCCGGGCGAGACCGTCCTCGAACACCACCATCGAGGCGACGACGTCATCACCCTGGAGGTGGGAGATGTCGAAGCACTCGATGCGCAGCGGCACCGCATCCAGGCCGAGGGCCTCGGCGATCTCCTCCAGGGCACGGGAGCGGGTGGTCAGGTCGGAGGCACGCTTGGTCTTGTGCAGGGCCAGCGCCTGCTGGGCGTTGCGGCCGACCGTGGCCATCAGGTCCTTCTTGTCGCCGCGCTGCGGGATACGCAGCGAGACCTGCGAGCCGCGGCGCTGGGAGAGCCACTGGGCGATCGGCTCGACGGGCTCGGGGAGCGCCGGGACCAGCACCTCCTTGGGGACGGCGTCGCCCTTCTCCTCACCGTACAGCTGCTGGAGGGCGTGCTCGACGAGACCGCTGGTGGTGACGGCCTCGACCTTGTCCGTCACCCAGCCGCGCTGGCCGCGCACCCGGCCGCCGCGGACGTGGAAGATCTGGACGGCGGCTTCGAGTTCGTCCTCGGCGACCGCGATCAGATCGGCGTCGGTGGCGTCGGCGAGCACCACGGCGCTCTTCTCCATGGCCCGCTTGAGCGCCCCTATGTCGTCCCGGAGCCGGGCGGCGCGTTCGTACTCCATCTCCTCGGCGGCCTCCTGCATCCGGCGCTCCAGACGGCGGATGTAGGCGCCGGTGCGACCGGCCATGAAGTCGCAGAACTCCTCGGCGAGTTCGCGGTGTTCCCCGGCGGAGACCCGCTCGACACAGGGGGCCGAGCACTTGCCGATGTAGCCGAGCAGACAGGGGCGGCCGATCTGGGCGGAGCGCTTGAACACACCGGCGGAGCACGTCCGCACCGGGAAGACACGCAGCATCAGGTCGACGGTCTCGCGGATGGCCCAGGCGTGGCCGTACGGACCGAAGTAGCGCACGCCCTTCTTCTTGGCGCCGCGCATGACCTGGACGCGCGGGAACTCCTCGTTGAGGGTCACCGCGAGATACGGATAGCTCTTGTCGTCGCGGTACTTGACGTTGAAGCGCGGGTCGAACTCCTTGATCCAGCTGTATTCGAGCTGGAGCGCCTCGACCTCGGTGGACACGACGGTCCACTCCACGGAGGCGGCGGTGGTGACCATCGTGCGCGTACGCGGATGGAGGCCGGCCAGATCCTGGAAGTAGTTGGCCAGGCGCTGGCGCAGGCTCTTTGCCTTGCCGACGTAGATGACCCGGCCGTGTTCGTCGCGGAACTTATAGACCCCCGGCGAGTCGGGGATCTGTCCCGGCTTGGGTCGGTAGCTGCTGGGGTCTGCCATGCACACCACCCTACTGACCACCACCGACAATCACCGTGCCCGGACCGCCCCCGCCCCCGGGACCTGCGACGTCGGCCCGCGAGCCCCGGACGGCACTCCGCCACCGCCGGGGCCTGGCCCCTTCCGGCGGCGCGGCGGGGCGGGACGAGGCGGGGCGGGACGAGGCGGGGCGGGACGAGGAGCGAGGGACGGGAGGCGGTGGACCGGCCGGAGAATGGGGCCGGTGGCCGTTCCGGCGGTCAGGACGCGGGAGACGGTACCCGGCCGCAGCGCCGGAATCCTGGTGACGACCGCCGGAGGTCGGGTACGACCGCCGGAGTGCGGGTACGACCGCCAGAGGTCGGGTGCGACCGCCGGAATCGCGGCGACAACCGCCGGAGTGCGGCTGATGGGCCTGACGGTCCTTGCCCCCGGGCTCCGGGGTGCGCGGCGCATTTCCCGCGGGCGGCCGCACCACGGCGCGCGACGTAGCAGACCGGCGCAACGTCGTGGAAGGGGAGCTTCCGGCCAGCACCCGCCGGGGCGGCAGGCCAAGGCCATGACGTCCCGTCAAGGACGGCACGGGGCACCGGGTATCCGCTGCGTCTTCGTGAGCGGACCGGGGGGCAAATGCCGTCAATTCCGGTAGTCGATCTCGTGGGCGGCCACCGGAATGACGCGGAAGTGGGTGCCGTGTGCGGTACGGCTCGGCAAGGCTGTCCGCGTGACTGCAGAACGCCTTCCCGTGCCGGCCGGGAGAGTGCGCGTCGGATGCGCCGGTCAGCGGCACCGGGCCGGGCACCGGCGAGGCGCCGGTCAGCGGCACCGGCGACTCACCGGGGGCGATGCCGCCACGACCGGCCGGGCACTGCGCTCCCCCGGGCCGCGGGCCTGCCGGGGGCCGGCGTGACGGCCCCGGCGGGCGGGCAGGGCGCGCTGCGCAAGGCCGGCCGGCGGGCCCGGCGACTGGACGCACAGGACCCGCTGGCGCCGTTCCTCGGGCGTTTCGCGCCGCTGCCGGACGGGCGGCTGCTCCTCGACGCCGGCTCTCTGGGCCGCCTGCCCGCCGCCACCCCGGAGCTGCTGGACCGGGTGGTACGCGGCGACTGGGGCGGCCGGACCGCACCGGCCCGTACGCAGTGGCTGGACCTGCCGCAGCGGATCGGCGACCGGATGGCCGCGACCGTGCTCGGCGCCCGGCCGGGCGAGGTGGTGGCCGCGGACTGCACCAGCGTCAACCTCTACAAGCTCACGGTCGCCGCACTGCAGGCGGGCCGCGGGCGGCGGACCGTGGTGGTCGACGACGACAACTCCCCCACCGACCGCTATGTCGTGGCCGGGGTCGCCGCCGATCACCAGTGCGCGCTGCGGACCGTGCACACCCACCCGGACAACGGTCTCGACATGGAGACGCTGCGGGCGGCGGTGGACGAGGACGTCGCGGTGGTCGTGCTGTCACTCGTCTCACACCGCTCCGGGGCGCTGCTCGACATGACCGAGGTCCACGAGATCGCGCATGCCCGAGGGGCGCTGGTGCTGTGGGACCTCAGTCATGCGGTGGGGGCCGTGGACGTCCAACTGGCCGCCACCGGGGCCGACATGGCGGTCGCCGCGACGTACAAGCATCTGATGGCGGGACCCGGCTGCCCGGCGCTGCTGTACGTACGGCGGGATCTGCAGCCGTGCGCCGCGCAGCCGGTGCACGGCTGGTACGGGCATCGCGAACAGCTCGCCCTGCGGCCCGGCTACGACCCCGATCCGGCGGTCCGGCGCTTTCTGACCGGCACCCCGCCCGCGCTCTCGCTGGCCGCCGCGGAACCCGCGCTGGACCTGCTGGCCGAGGCGGGGATGGCCGCGGTACGCGCCAAGAGCCGGGCGCTGACCGGGTTCCTGACGGAACTGGCCGGGGCCGTGCTGGAGCCGTGCGGGCTGCGTCCCGCCGGGCCCGCCGATCCGGAGCGGCGTGGCGCCCATGTCACCTACCGGCATCCGCGGGCCGGGGAACTGGTGGCGGCGCTCGCGGAGGCGGAGCTGTTCGCGGATCACCTTCCCCCGGACCGGGTGCGGCTCTCCCCCGGGCCGCTGTCGACCCGTTTTGCGGATGTCGTGGAGGCGGTGCGCCGGTTCCGGGAGGTGCTGGACGGCTTCGGCCCGGCCGGTGTGGGCGTCGGTCCGGGCTCCCGGGCGCTGTGAGCCGTCGGATCCTGGGCGCGGGGCCTGGGCGCGGGGCCTGGGCGCGGGGCCTGGGCGCGGGGCCTGGGCGCGGGGCCTGGGCGCGGGGCCTGGGCGCGGGGCCTGGGCACGGGTCCTGGGAAGCGGGGCGGCGCGGGGCCTGGGAAAGCGGGGCGGCGCGGGCCGGGACACCCCCCACCCCCGAACCCACCCCCCGCCCCCTCCCCCGAAGGGCCCTTCGGGGGAGGGGGCGGGGGAAGACCTGCCCGCCGCGCGGACGGCATCCGGCGCGCGGACGGCATCCGGCGGGCGGCGGACCCGGCGGGCAGGCGGACCCGGTCAGCCGCTGCGCCTCCTGCGCAGCGCCGCCGAGGCGGACAGCCCCAGGGCGAGCAGGGCAGCGGCGCCCGCCACCGTCGTGGCGGCGGTCACCGGCAGGCTGTCGCCCGCGAGCGCGCCCGCCGTGACGGGCCGCCGGGCAAGGGGTTCCACGGGGCCGGCCGCCGCCTCCCCGTACCCGCCGGACTCCCTGTACCCGCCGGACTCCCCGTACCCGTCGGCCTCGTCGCGCTTGTCGTATGCCGAGCCGGGGAGCTTGTCCCCATAGGCCCGCGCCACCCGCTTCCGGTAGACGGCGACGCTGGCGCCGTGTGCGCCGACGGCCCTGCGGGCGTCGGCGTCCAGCGGCTCGATCCGGTCGCCGCGCTGCACGTACCACGCATCGATCTGCGGCTCGTGGAAGACCGTGCCGCCCTTGGCCCGTGCGGCTCCGGTCGCGGTGTAGCGGGTCTCGTCGTCGCCGTCGGTGATGTTGACGACCTGCCAGCCGGCGCCCTGCCGTGCGGTCCACACCGAGGCCGTGCGGCCGTCACCGGCGACGGCCTTGGTGGCGAGGAACTCCAGGCGGGCGACGGCAGCCCCGTCCCGGCCGCGGACGAAGTCCGGTGACAGGACGTAGACGGGGACGGTGCCGCCCTCGATGTGCGGCGCGGCCTGCCCGCCGCCGGGAGCCGCACCGCTGCGCTTCCGGCCGGCGGCGAAGAACCGGGCCAGGGTGTCCAGGGTCGCGGGGGCGGTGACCGCCGCGTGCGCGGCGGTGACGTTCACCCCGGCGGGGGTCAGGGGCGCGGGGAGAGGCGCGGCCACTACGGCCTGCGGGGTGAGGCCGATGAGGGCGGTGGCGAACGTGCCGGTGGCGACGACGCGGAGGGCGGTGCGGGCGGCGGTGCGCTTCGTCATGGCCTCAGGCTCCTCTCCGGTACCGGGAGTGTGTCCAGGAGAAGGAGCTGCCGTTCACGTAGTAGTCGAAATCGCCCCAGTTGTAGCGATTGTTGATCTCCCTTGGATCACCTCGGTAAACCCAGTGGCGATCCGTGTCATATCCGTAGATCACATACATATGGCCAAGGGGTGAGCCCTCGGCGGTCCGGCGGTCCGACGGTCCGGCGGTCCGGCGCCTGGGACGAGCCCCGGCGGTCCGGCGCCTCAGCCCGCGATCAGCTTGCCATCCTTGGCCTTGACCGGGACCTCGGGCAGCGGATCGGCCGCCGGGCCCTGGATGACCTTGCCGGTGGTGACGTCGAAGCGGCTGCCGTGGCAGGGGCAGCTGCCCTCCTTCTTCTCGACCTCGGCCAGGATGCAGCCGGCATGGGTGCACTTGGCGCTGAAGCACTTGTAGGTGCCCTTCGCGGGCTGCGACACCACGAGCCGGTCCTCGCGGTAGAGCTTGGCACCGCCGACCGGCACCTCGGCCGCGGCCCCGAGATCGACCGGTTCGGTGGGCACCGCCGAGGCGTTCGCGCCCGAGTCCCCCGGCGAGCAGGCCGACAGCCCGAAGCCGGCGGCACCGGCGAGCGCGGCCCCCCGCAGCACGGTTCGGCGGGCGGGGGACTGGCTCATGGCTGCTCCAGAGGTGACGGTGTCGGTGGCTGGCGGCTCCCGACGATACCGGCACAGATCGTTCCGCTTCCGGCCGGGCCGAAGGTCCCCGCAGCAGGTTCTGTTCGCTCTCCGTCAGGCTTCAGCCCTGGCCCCCGGCAACTGGCGCTATACGGACAAGAAGGGCGGCAGGGCCGTACCGCCGGAGGAACAGCTCGGGCCGCACCACCCCTGCACCGGCCTCAGGAGATCGCGAAGGAGTCGTCGTGGAGCGCCATCCGGGCAGCTTGGGCGTAAACGCTTGCGCAAGCGTTTACGCTTCCGGTGGAGTGCTCGTAATGTGGTGGACGCCGCGGGACGACGCGGCCGTGGAAGGCCGCGGTGCGGGAGGGTGCCGCACGCTCGGGGAGGAAGAGCCGGATGACGACGATGACGGATGTGGCACGGCGTGCGGGGGTCTCCGTCGCCACGGTCTCGCATGTGCTGAACGACACCCGTCCGGTGCGTCCCGGCACCCGTGCCGCGGTACTCGGCGCGATCGACGAGCTCGGCTACACCCACAACACCCTGGCCCGCTCGCTGGTCACCTCCCGCACCCGCTCGATCGGCCTGGCGGTCTCCGCGATCAGCAACCCGTACTTCACCGAGATCCTCCAGGGCGTCGAGGCCGGCGCCCTGGAGGCCGGCTACAGCCTGCTGATCACCGATCCGCACGACGATCCGCGGCACGAACGGAAGGTCGTCCAGCTGCTGCACGAGCGACGCGTGGACGGCATGATCGTGGCGCCGTCCGCGGAGCCCGCGGAGATGGTGGCCTATCTGGCCCGTCGCGAGGTGCCCACCGTCTTCCTGGACCGGCTGGTCGGCGACGGCCATGACCAGGTGTGCGCCGAGAACACCGGCCCGGTGCGTCAACTGGTGGAGCATCTGGCCGCCGTGGGGCACACCCGGATCGGCCTGGTGGCGGGCCTCCCGGGGCTGAGCACGACCACCGAGCGGGTCCGGGGCTACCGCGAGGGACTGCGCGCCGGCGGGCTGCCCTTCACACCCGGGCTCCTCGCCGGCGGCAACTCCGAGGCGGCCGGGGCCCAGGACGCCACCCGCCGTCTGCTGGCCGCGCCACAACCGCCCACCGCGATCATCACCGCCAACAACGCGATGACCATCGGCGCGCTGCGGGCCCTGCGCAACCTCGGCCTGGACGTACCCCGCGATATCGCACTGGCCTGCTTCGACGACTTCTCGTGGGCCGATCTCTTCACGCCCCGGCTGACCGCAATCGCCCAGCCCAGCAAGGACATCGGGGCGGCGGCGGTCCGGCTGCTGCTGGAGCGCCTGGCGGAGCCGGACCGGCCCCCGCGCACCGTCCGCCTCCCCTGCACCTTTGTGCACCGTACGTCGTGCGGCTGCGCCGAACCCGCCCCGGCCACGCGCCCGGCCGCCCAGGAAAGGAACCACACCCCGTGATCGTCGTCGCCGGCGAGGCCCTGATCGACCTCGTCCCCAGCCCGCAGGGCACTCCCCCGTCCCTACAGGGCGCGGGAGGCACCCCTCTCCCGGACGGCCTGCCGGCGCTGCTGCCGCGGCGCGGCGGCGGTCCGTACAACACCGCGGTCGCGCTCGGGCGGCTCGGCTCGCCCGCCGCGTTCTGCTCCCGGATCTCGACCGACGCCTTCGGTGCGGCACTGCTCCAAGGGCTGCACCACGGCGGTGTGGACACCTCGCTGGTGCAGCGCGGCAGTGAACCGACCACCCTCGCCGTGGCGGACATCAGCCCGGACGGGTCGGCGGGCTACGGCTTCTACGCCGACGGCACCGCCGACCGGCTCTTCACCCTGCCACCGGCGTTGCCCACCGCGGTCCGCGCGCTCTCCCTGGGCACCTGCTCGCTCGTCCTGGAACCGGGTGCGAGTGCCTATGAGTCCCTGCTGCGCCGCGAGGCCCGGCGCGGAGTCTTCACGGCGCTCGACCCCAACATCCGGCCCGGTCTGATCCCCGACCCGGACGCCTACCGGGCGCGCTTTTGCTCCTGGCTCCCCGACGTCGCTCTGCTGAAGCTGTCGGAGGAGGACGCGCTGTGGCTGGCCGGGTCCGACGCCACGCCGGGTGGCGGGTGGCAAGCGGTCACCGCGGCGGCAAAGGAGTGGCTGGGCGCGGGGCCCGCGGCGATCGTCCTCACCCGGGGCGGGGACGGCCTGACGGTGCTGACGCGGGGCGGCCGCGAGCTGACGGTCCCCGGGGAGCGGGTCACCGTCATCGACACCATCGGCGCCGGTGACACGGTCAACGCCGCGCTTCTGCACCGCCTGGACGCCCACGACGCCCTCTCGTACGCGGCGGTCGCCGCTCTCGGGGACGACGACTGGCACGACATCCTGCGCTTCGCCGCCCGCGCGGCCGCCGTCACCTGCTCACGTGCGGGCGCGGAACCGCCGTTCGCCGCGGAGCTGGCGGCGTAGGAGCCGGCCGGGGCCGGGCGCGGGGCCGCGGATCCGGTGACCGCCCGGTTCCGCGGCTTCGGTGGCGCCCCGTACGCACGGCGGGCCGTCACCGAGCCCGTGGCACGGGGTGCGGTGACGGCCCGTGGCCCGTCAGGGAACAGCCCGTCGGAGAACGGCCCGTCCGGGGAGCCCGGCGGGGGACGGTCCGTCCGGGAACGGTCGGCCGGCGTCAGGAGGCCCGGCGGGCCCGCGCCGTCGTCTTCTTGGCCGCGGTCTTCTTGGCCGCCGCCGTCTTGCTGGCCGCCGCCGTCTTCTTCGCCGCGGTCTTCTTGGCCACCGGCTTCTTGGCGGAGGCCCCCACCCGCGCGGCATCGCTGACGCGTTCGCCGAGGATCTCCCGCAGGAACTTACCGGTGTGGCTGGCCGGGATCGACGCGACATCCTCGGGGCTGCCTTCGGCGACGACCAGGCCTCCGCCGTTGCCGCCTTCCGGTCCCATGTCGACGACCCAGTCCGCCGTCTTGATCACATCGAGGTTGTGCTCGATGACGATCACCGTGTTGCCCTTGTCGACCAGGCCGGACAGCACCTTGATCAACTTGCTGATGTCGTCGAAGTGCAGACCGGTGGTCGGCTCGTCGAGGACATAGACCGTGCTGCCCGTCGAGCGCTTCTGCAGCTCGCTGGCCAGCTTGACGCGCTGCGCCTCACCGCCCGAGAGCGTCGGCGCGGACTGGCCGAGCCGGACATACCCGAGACCGACCTCGTGGAGCGTCTTGAGGTGCCGGGCGATGGTCGGCACCGCCTCGAAGAAGCTCAGCGCCTCCTCGATGGGCATGTCCAGCACCTCGGCGATGGACTTGCCCTTGTAGTGGACCTCCAGCGTCTCCCGGTTGTAGCGCGCACCGTGGCAGACCTCGCACGGCACATAGACATCCGGCAGGAAGTTCATCTCGATCTTGATCGTGCCGTCACCGGAGCAGTTCTCACAGCGGCCGCCCTTGACGTTGAAGGAGAAGCGTCCCGGCAGATAGCCGCGGACCTTGGCCTCCATCGTCTCCGCGAAGAGCTTGCGGACGTGATCGAAGACGCCGGTGTAGGTGGCCGGGTTGGAACGCGGGGTGCGGCCGATCGGCGACTGGTCGACATGGACGACTTTGTCCACCAGGTCGTCGCCGGCGACCCGGGTGTGCCGGCCCGGCACCGACTTGGCGCCGTTCAGCTCACGCGCGAGGTGGGTGTAGAGGATGTCGTTGACCAGCGTCGACTTGCCGGAGCCGGAGACGCCGGTGACGGCGGTGAACACCCCGAGCGGGAACGAGACGTCGATGTCGCGGAGGTTGTTCTCCTTCGCGCCATGGACCGTGAGCTGCCGCGACGGGTCGGTGAGCCGCCGGAGGTCCGGCATGGCGATGGCCTTCTTGCCGGACAGATACTGACCGGTGATCGACTCCTTGGTGGCCAGCAGCTGCTTCATCGGGCCGCTGTGCACGACCTTGCCGCCGTGCTCACCCGCGCCGGGGCCGATGTCCACGACCCAGTCCGCGACCTTGATGGTGTCCTCGTCGTGCTCCACGACGATCAGGGTGTTGCCCATGTCACGCAGCCGCACCAGGGTCTCGATCAGCCGGTGGTTGTCGCGCTGGTGCAGCCCGATCGACGGCTCGTCGAGGACGTAGAGCACGCCCACCAGGCCGGAACCGATCTGGGTGGCGAGGCGGATGCGCTGGGCCTCGCCACCGGAGAGGGTGCCGGCCGCGCGGTTCAGCGAGAGATAGTCCAGGCCGACGTCGACCAGGAACTTCAGCCGCTCGTTGACCTCCTTGAGGACCCGCTCGGCGATCTTCTTCTCGCGGGCGTCGAGCTTCATGTCCCGCAGGAAGTCGGCGCAGTCGCTGATCGACATGGCCGCGACCTCGGCGATCGACTTCTCCTGGACCGTGACCGCGAGCACGATCGGCTTGAGGCGGGTGCCCTCACAGGTCGGACAGGGCACCTCGCGCATATAGCCCTCGAAGCGCTCCCGGCTGGTGTCGCTCTCCGCTTCGGAGTGCCGCCGCTTGACGAACGGCACGGCTCCCTCGAAGGGGGTCGTGTAGGCCCGCTGGCGGCCGTACCGGTTGCGGTAGCGCACCTCGATCTGGGTCTTGTGGCCGTGCAGCAGCGCCTTCTTGGCCCGCGCCGGGAGTCCGGCCCAGGGGATGTCCGTACGGAATCCGAGGGCGTCCGCCAGCGCGCCGACCAGGCGGCCGAAGTACTCCTTGGTGTGGCCGTGCGACCAGGGGTGGATCGCCCCCTCGTCGAGGGAACGGTCCTCGTCGGGAATGATCAGCTCGGGGTCGACCTCCATGCGCGTACCGATGCCGGTGCAGTCCGGGCAGGCGCCGAAGGGTGAGTTGAAGGAGAAGGAGCGGGGCTCCAGCTCCTCGAAGGAGAGATCGTCGTAAGCGCAGTAGAGATGCTCCGAATACATCCGCTCGCGCTGCGGGTCGTCCGCGTCCAGATCGACGAAGTCGAGGATGACCATGCCGCCGGAGAGCCCGAGGGCGGTTTCGACGGAGTCGGTCAGCCGCCGCTTGGCGGACTCCTTGACCGTGAGGCGGTCGACGACCACCTCGATGGTGTGCTTCTCCTGCTTCTTCAGCTTCGGCGGCTCGGAGAGCTGGATCGTCTCCCCGTCGACCCGCGCCCGGCTGTAGCCCTTGGTCTGGAGGTCGGAGAAGAGATCGACGAACTCGCCCTTGCGCTCGCGCACCAGCGGGGAGAGCACCTGGAAGCGGCTGCCCTCGGGGAGTTCGAGCACCTTGTCGACGATGGCCTGCGGCGACTGCCGGGCGATCGGCCGCCCGCACTCGGGACAGTGCGGCTTGCCGATACGGGCGAAGAGCAGGCGGAGGTAGTCGTAGACCTCGGTGATCGTGCCGACCGTCGAGCGCGGGTTGCGCGAGGTCGACTTCTGGTCGATCGAAACCGCGGGGGACAGGCCCTCGATGAAGTCCACATCGGGCTTGTCCATCTGCCCGAGGAACTGCCGGGCATAGGAGGAGAGCGACTCGACATAGCGCCGCTGCCCCTCGGCGAAGATCGTGTCGAAAGCGAGCGAGGACTTGCCCGACCCGGAGAGCCCCGTGAAGACGATGAGGGAGTCGCGGGGGAGGTCGAGCGAGACGTTCTTGAGATTGTGCTCGCGAGCGCCACGGACGATGAGACGGTCGGCCACGCCGGTCGGCACCTTTCTTGGAGGGGGGCGGGGGCCGCGGCTCTGCGTCCGCCGCACGGTGGGTGAGCAGAGGCGACGAAGCGGAGCGGGAGCCCCCGCCCCAGGGTATGGGGCCCGCCGCGGCACTGTCTTTCGGATGCCACACACGAGCTTATAGCACGCGCATTCGATTTAGAGGGTTCGCAAGCCCTCTTCACCCGAACGTGTGGCGGCCCCACAATCTTCCCGGCCCACCGCACGCCCGTACGCTGCGAGAACTCCCCCGTCAAGCGATGCCGGGCAGCGCCCGCTCCAGCGCATCGAACGTACGCCGCAGCGCCTCCGCCGGTTCAACGGCCACCGCGTCCACGGGGTCACTCCCGATCCGCCGGGCCGCCGCTCCGGCGTAAGCCGCCCGGATCCCCGCGATGATCAGCGCCACGGCCGGCCGGGCGTCACGGCCGGGCCGGTCCGCATCGTCACCCGCCACCTCGGCCACGGTGACGTTACCGAAGCCGCGCCGGATGAACAGCAGCGTGGCCTCCCCGAAGACCCACTGCCGGGTGCGCAGCTTCTTGCGCTCGCGCAGCGTCAGCCCCCCGCCCTCCTCGGTGAAACCGCCCTCCGCCCGCCGTCTCCGGTGTCGCGCAGCGCTACGACCTGCCCGGCGACCACCCGGCGACCACCCGCTGACCGGCCGCAGCGCACCCGGCCTCGCGCTCTCCGACGGCATCCGGCTGCGACGGCACCCGGCTCGCGGACCATCTGCGGGGCGGACAGCGGCTGTTGCCCGGTCTCGCCGATGACGGCGAGGTGCGCACGCGCGCGACGGGATACGACGACGGGATGGAGGTGGTCACGGCGGGCTGCCCCGAGCGGCCCGGTCCGGCCGTCCTTCTGGTGCGGCCGGACGGCTGCACCGCCCGGACGGCGGACTTCCCCGGCGGCCCGGACGCGCCGGACGAGGTGGTGGCCGCGCTCCGGCGCTGGTTCGGGGCGCCCGGCGAAGCGGTGGCCTGTACCACCGCGGGCGGCGCGCCCCGGCGGCCCTTCCGGCTGCCGCGCGCCGCCCGCGCCGCCCGCGTACACCCTGATCGGCTCCGGCCCACTCCCGAACCCGCCCCGGCGGCGCTAGCGTCGGACCATGACCCTCACCCCGCCTGACTTCCCGCACGATGTGGCAGCCGTCCGTGAGGCCACCGACCGGCTCCTCGTCTCGGTGAGCAAACTCGACGACGCGGCGATCGGCGAGCCGTCGCTGCTCGCCGGCTGGACCCGCGGCCATGTCCTCGCCCATCTGGCACGCAACGCGGACGCGCTGGGCAACCTCCTCACCTGGGCCCGCACGGAGGTGCGCACGCCGATGTACGCCGGTCCCGAGGCCCGTGCGGCCGATATCGAGCGGGACGCCGACCGCCCGCTGGCGGCACATCTGGAGGACCTCAGGGAGACGGCGGCGCGGTTGGACACGGCGATGGACGCGCTGCCGGAGGCCCGCCGGGCGTACGAGGTCGAGATGCGCAACAACGTCGTCGAACGGGCCGACCGGCTGCCCCTGCGCCGGCTGGCCGAACTCGAACTGCACCATGTCGACCTCGGCGTGGGCCACACCCTCGACCAGCTGTCGCCCGCCTTCGTCGACAGCGAACTGGCCTTCCTGGCCACGATCAAGTTCGCCGGGCACCCGGATCTGCCCGCGCTGGAACTGCGGGCCGACGACGGCCGCCGGTGGCGCACCGGCCGCCTCGGCCCCGGACCGGGCACCGAGGCTGCGCCCGTGGTGGTGACGGGCTCCGCAACCGCGCTGGTGGGCTGGCTCACCGGGCGCGGCGACGGCAGCAAGCTGGACAGCCATGGCTCCGGGCTGCCCGCCGTACCGCCGCTCTAGAGTGGTCCCATGGGCTACAGCGGAGCAGTGAAGGTCGGCGGACCGGCCGACGTGCACGAGCTGACCGACCTGATGATCTCGAAGGTCGCGGTCGGTCCGATGGACAACAACGCCTACGTGCTGCGGTGCCGGGCGACCGATGAGCAGTTGCTGATCGACGCGGCCGCCGAACCGCACACCCTTCTCGCACTGATCGGCGACAGCGGCATCGGGTCCGTGGTCACCACGCACCGGCACGGCGACCACTGGGGCGCGCTGCGCGAGGTCGTGGAGGCGACGGGCGCGCGGACCTACGCCGGGCGGTACGACGCCGAGGGCATCCCCGTCCCCACCGATGTGCTGGTCGAGGACGGTGACACCCTCACCGTCGGCCGGGTCGAGCTGACCGCGCGCCATCTGGTCGGACACACACCGGGCAGCATCGCGCTGGTCTACGACGACCCGCACGGCGCACCCCATCTGTTCACCGGCGACTGCCTGTTCCCCGGCGGCGTCGGCAACACCTTCGGCAGCGCCGAGAACTTCACCCGCCTGATCGACGACGTGGAGCGCAAGCTCTTCGGCGAACTGCCCGACGAGACCTGGGTCTACCCGGGGCACGGCTGCGACACCACACTCGGCGCGGAGCGGCCGCACCTCGCGCAGTGGCACGAGCGCGGCTGGTAGCAGGGGCACGGCGAACCTGTTCGGACTCCGGACGGGCAGCGGGTCAGTGCGCTGCCCGCGCGACGGCGCCCGGTTCCCGCTCCGACGAGGAGCGGGGCCGGGCGCCGTCGGCGCTGTGCCCGCGGGCCGTGGGGACCGGCCTCAGACGTCGATGCGCTCCTTGGCCGCCGCCTCGGCCGCGGCCTGCTTCTTCGAGGCGCGCAGACTGGTGAGCGTCGTGACGACCAGCACGGCACAGATGACGCCCAGCGAGACCGGAATGCTGATCTCCGGAACGGCCACCCCTGACTCGTGCAGGGCGTGCAGCACCAGCTTCACGCCGATGAACCCCAGGATGACGGACAGGCCGTACGAGAGGTGGACCAGCTTCTTGAGCAGTCCGCCGATCAGGAAGTACAGCTGCCGCAGGCCCATCAGGGCGAAGGCGTTGGCGGTGAAGACGATGTACGGGTCCTGGGTGAGGCCGAAGATCGCCGGGATGGAGTCCAGCGCGAAGAGGACGTCGGTGGTGCCGATCGCCAGCATGACGATCAGCATCGGCGTCATCAGCCGCCGGCCGTTCTCGACGATGAACAGCTTGGTCCCGTGGTACGTGTCGGTCGACGGGAAGCGCTTCTCGACCATCTTGAGGAAGCGGTTCTCCTCGAACTCCTCGTCCTCCTCCCCGGCGCGGGCCTCCTTGATGAGCTTCCACGCCGTCCAGATGAGGAAGGCGCCGAAGAGGTAGAACACCCAGGAGAAGTTGGCGATGATCGCGGCGCCCCCAGCGATGAAGCCGGCCCGCAGCACCAGCGCGATCAGCACGCCCACCATCAGCACCCGCTGCTGGTAGACCGCCGGGACCGCGAACTTCGCCATGATCAGTACGAAGACGAAGAGGTTGTCGACGCTCAGGGACTTCTCGGTGATGAAGCCCGCGAAGAATTCACCGGCCGGTGCGGTGCCGGCGAACAGCAGCAGCCCGAGGCCGAAGAGCGCGGCAAGCGCGATCCAGACACCGGTCCAGATTCCGGCCTCCTTGAGGGAGACCTCGTGGGGTTTGCGGCCGCCGATGAAGAAATCGGCGGCGATCAGGGCGCACAGACCAAGGATGGTCAGCGCCCACAGGGTCAGGGAAACGTCCACTGCTCCTCCGGCAGAGTCGTACGGCACTTACAGCGTCGTCGCTGCCGGAGGTCTCTTCCGCCCCGTTCCGCCCGTTGGGGGAACAAGGCCGACGCCCCGGGATCGCGTCACACTCGCAAATCCGTGATGACGGGTACGTCGTAGCGGGAATACTCCCCTCCGCATCAAGAAGCGTAAAGGAAGTCCAATGAATAGTAAAGAAGTAGGTAAAGTGGCTGGTCAGAGTGCTCGACGGGCGGCCGCGACCCGGCCCAGCACCTGCCGCACCACCTGACTCCCCCGAGGGGCGAGCAATGGCTCGTACGTCCAGGCATGGCCGACCCAGGGATCGGCCAGATGGGCATCGGGCACGGGTGTGATCCGCAGCAGCGAGCGCCACATCGGGTCCAGGACCGGGCCGTACTCCCTGCACCGGGCGCGGTCGGCGACCATCATCAGATGCACCCCGGCCGCCGGGCCCTCGTCGGCCAGATAGCGGAGCTGGGTGAGGGCACGGTCGTCGAAGCCGTGCGGGAAGTCATGCACGATCAGCAGTTGCCCGGCGGTGTCGAGATCCGGCGGGAGTGAGTCCGCGGCGTCGTGGCGCACGGCCATCTGGACGAGGTCCACCCGGCGCATCAGCGCCTCCAGCACCGCGGCCACTCCCTTGGCGCCGGGGAGCGGGGCGGCGGGCAGCGCGCCACTCTCGACCAGCGGCGCGAGCGCGCTCGCCGCGCTGCCGCCCGGATCGATGACCTGCACCGCGAAGTCGCCGGCGGGGTGACCGGCGAGCATCCGGACGGCGATCGCGACGGCCGTCTCCATGGCCAGCCGGCGGAGCTCGGCCTCGTCCGGCGGCCCGTCCGTGAGCGCGCTGCCCAGCTCCCGCCGGGCGATGTCGCGGTCGGGGTCGGGGCCGGGGCGGTCACGCCCGGCGTAGGCATCGGGCCCGCTGTCGATCCACAGCCCGCGCTCCAGGGGGAGGCGTACGAGCAGGGGAATGCGCAGGTCCAGGACTTCCGGGAGGTACAGATCGCCCAGGCGCACCGCCATCGCACGCTCCGGCGGGGCGTGGTAGCCCTCCCACACGGGGCTGTCCCAGCGGGCGAAGGCGGGCGGCAGCGCGGGCTCCACGACCGCCGACTCGGCCGCGAGCTGCGCGAGGTCACGGTCGAGGGCGGCGCGGGCCTGAGCGACGAGGGCGGCGTATTTGTCACGGGCGGTGGCGCGGGCGGCATCGGCTGCCGTACCGACGCGCCGGCGCGGGTCGGACAGGGCCTGGTCGAGCTCCTGCTCCAGGCGGGATTCGGCGAAGCCGGATGCGCTGCGGTAGGCCGCGACCGAGCGGGCCAGATCCTCGAACATGCCCCAGACCTGGTGGTAGAGCCGCTCCTCCAAGCTCCAGCCGGCGGCGTCACCGGCCACGGGCAGCGCGGGCCCGTCGGACGGGGCGGGGGTCCCCGCGGGCACGGGTGCGCCCGCGGGGGCGGCGGCCGGAGCGGGGCCGGCCGGCACCTGGGCGGCCGGTGCGGGGACGCTGCGGCGGCGTGGGTGCCGGTAGTCGACGGGGCCGCCACCCACGGGGGCGGGCGCCGCGTCCGTGGGTTTGGCGCCGGCTCCGGTCTTCGGCCCGGTGACCGGTCCGGCTCCGCTGCCGGCGGGTGCCGGGCCGTCAGCTGCGGAGGTGTGCGCGGGGGACGGCCGGTCCGCCGCGGCCGGGCCCGCCCCGGCCCGTTCGGAACGGCTCGCCGCCACGGGGGCGGGCGCCCGGACGGCGCGGGCCTGTCCCCGGCTGATCGCTGCCTCGATCTCGGCGGCCAGCTCAGCGGCCCGCGGCAGACCCTGATCGCGCAGCATCGCCGGGAGGCCGTCCGCGTACCCCTGGCCCACGGCGCGCACCTTCCAGGCGCCCTGCCTGCGGTAGAGCTCCACGGCGATGACGGCGGACTCGGCGCCCAGACCGGTGACGGTGTAGCAGGCGAGGGCGGTGCCGTCGAGGCCGGTGACCGTGACGGACGGCGCGGCGGCCGAGCCGAACGCGGCCGGCGCGCCGGTCCCGCCGGGCAGCGCCAGCAGCACGCTCACCCGGTGGACGGCACCGGACAGCGCGTCGAGATCCACGGCGATGCGGTGCTCGGTGGCCGCCTGACGGGGAACCTCGACGCCGGTGCGCCGGGGCGCGCCCGGGTGGGCCACCGCGTCGGCGCCGGCGAGCCTGCCCTGCGCGTCGCCGAGAGTGACCCCGGCCACGACGGGGGAGCCAGCCGTCACCCGGATCTCCACCCGTGCCCGGTCCAGTGGATGGTTCTGCCCCCGGACCAGCTCGGCGGTCATCGTTGTTCCCCCTGGTGGTGTGTGGCCTCCCCGGACGCGGGCCCGGAGCGGCAGCGGCCCGGCCCGGCGCCGCCCGGTACGCGCTGCCGCGGGTGGTGGTGGTTTACAGGTGCGGCAGGATCGCCGGGACGAGGTCCTGGAACGTGCGGCCGACGGAGGGCTCGCCGATGGCCGTCATCTGCCAGCCGCCGCCCACGCGGTGCACCTTGGACATGACCTGCGCGGTGTAGTTGCCGCCGCCCGTGAGGGTGTAGCGGGCCAGCTCCTGGCCCGTGGTCTCGTCCACCAGGCGGCAGAAGGCGTCCTGCACCTCGGCAAAGGTCTGACCGGTGAAGGAGTTGACGGTGAACACGATCTGGTCGATGTGCACCGGCACCCGTGCCAGGTCGACCAGGATCGCCTCGTCGTCGCCGCCCTGGCCCGCACCGCCGACCAGGTTGTCGCCGGTGTGCCGGACCGCGCCGTCGTCGCTGACCAGGTGCTGGAAGAAGACGACGTCCATGGGCTTCTTGTCGGCGAACAGCACCGCGGAGGCATCGAGGTCGATCTCGCTGGTCCGCCTCCCGAACAGTCCGCGGCGCGGCGCCGAGCGCCATCCCAGCCCCATCCGCACCGCGGTCAGGCTTCCGCCGTCGGACTTCTGCAGGCTGATGCCCTGCCCCTTGGACAAATTGACCGACACGCGCCGTCCCCTCTCTCTGCTGTCCCCGCCCAGCTTTCCGGCGGCCCCTTCGACCCTACGCACGACGGCGGGCCGGGGGCGCGCCGGACCCGCGTTTTGTGGCGCTTCTGCAACACACCGGGCATCGCCGGACACCCGCCGCTCACGTGCGGCGATGCCGCGCCAAGGGCGGTGCGCACCGCCCGGAAGGGCAGCCGCACATCGTCCGGATACTCCCCCTCAGCTCGCGCCGCTCCCCCTTACTTCACCCCGGCCTCCCTCATTTGCCGCAGCTCCTTCTTCAGTTCGCCGACCTCGTCGCGCAGCCTGGCGGCGACCTCGAACTGCAGCTCGGCCGCGGCGGCCCGCATCCGTTCCGTCATCTCCTCGATGAGCTCGGCGAGTTCGGCGGCGGGACGGTCCGTCAGCGCCGCGCCCGCCTTGCCGCCCTTGCCCTTCGCGGCCTTCCCGCCGAGCGCCGGGACCGGCGCCTTGGCCTGGGCCTCCTTGGCGCCGGAGCCCTTGCGGTACCCCGTGCCCAGCAGCTCCTGGGTGTCGATCTCCTCGCGGGCGATCGTGGCGACGATGTCGCCGATCTTCTTGCGGAGCGGCTGCGGGTCGATGCCCCGCTCCTTGTTGTACGCCAGCTGCTTCTCCCGGCGGCGGTTGGTCTCGTCGATGGCCTTCTCCATCGCCCGGGTGACCTTGTCGGCGTACATGTGCACCTGCCCGGAGACATTGCGCGCCGCGCGTCCGATGGTCTGGATGAGTGCCGAACCGGACCGCAGGAAGCCCTCCTTGTCGGCGTCCAGAATGGCCACGAGGGAGACCTCCGGGAGGTCGAGTCCCTCACGCAGCAGGTTGATGCCCACCAGGACGTCGTACTCGCCCGACCGCAGCTCGCGCAGCAGCTCCACCCGTCGCAGGGTGTCCACGTCGCTGTGCAGATAACGGACCTGGATACCGAGCTCGAGGAAGTAGTCCGTGAGGTCCTCGGCCATCTTCTTGGTGAGGGTGGTGACCAGGACGCGTTCGTCCTTCTCCGTGCGCTCACGGATCTCGTGCACCAGGTCGTCGATCTGTCCGTCGGTGGGCTTGACCACCACTTCCGGGTCGACCAGGCCGGTCGGGCGGATGATCTGCTCCACGAAGCCGTCGCCCCGGGCGAGCTCGTACGGGCCCGGGGTCGCGGACAGATAGACGGTCTGGCCGATGCGCCCCAGGAACTCTTCCCACTTCAGCGGCCGGTTGTCCATGGCGGACGGCAGCCGGAAGCCGTGCTCGACGAGGGTGCGCTTGCGCGAGGCGTCGCCCTCGTACATGGCACCGATCTGCGGGACGGTGACATGCGACTCGTCGATGACCAGGAGGAAGTCGTCCGGGAAGTAGTCGAGGAGGGTGTTGGGCGCGGAGCCGGGCTCGCGGCCGTCCATGTGCATCGAGTAGTTCTCGATGCCCGCGCAGGAGCCGATCTGGCGCATCATCTCGATGTCGTAGGTGGTGCGCATCCGCAGCCGCTGGGCCTCCAGGTGCTTGCTCTGCTTCTCCATCCTGGCGAGGCTGTCCGCCAGCTCGGCCTCGATCCCGGCGATGGCCTTCTCCATGCGCTCCGGGCCGGCGATGTAGTGGCTGGCCGGGAAGACGTACAGCGCCTGGTCGTCGCTGATGACCTCGCCGGTCAGGGGGTGGAGGGTGGAGAGCGCCTCGATCTCGTCGCCGAACATCTCGATCCGCACGGCCAGCTCTTCGTACACCGGGAAGATCTCGATGGTGTCGCCGCGCACCCGGAAGGTGCCGCGGGTGAAGGCCACGTCGTTGCGCGTGTACTGGATGTCGACGAAGCGGCGCAGCAGCTGGTCACGGTCGACTTCGTCGCCGACCTTCAGCGGCACCATCCGGTCGACGTACTCCTGCGGCGTACCCAGGCCGTAGATGCAGGACACCGAGGCGACCACGACGACGTCACGCCGGGTGATCAGCGAATTCGTCGCGGAGTGGCGCAGCCGTTCGACCTCCTCGTTGATGGAGGAGTCCTTCTCGATGTACGTATCGGACTGCGGGACGTACGCCTCGGGCTGGTAGTAGTCGTAGTAGGAGACGAAGTATTCGACCGCGTTGTTCGGCAGCAGCTCGCGGAATTCGTTGGCGAGCTGGGCCGCGAGGGTCTTGTTGGGCGCCAGGACGAGCGTCGGGCGCTGCAGCTTCTCGATCATCCACGCGGTGGTCGCCGACTTGCCGGTGCCGGTCGCGCCGAGCAGGACGACATCCTTTTCACCCCCGCGGATGCGCCGCTCGAGTTCGGCGATGGCCGCCGGCTGGTCGCCATTGGGCTGGTAGGGGCTGACGACCTCGAAAGGCGCCACCGTGCGTTCGATATTTGATACGGGCCGCATGGCATCCACCGTACGACTCGGCACTGACAATCGACGCGATCAGCGCTCTGACCTGCATTTTTAGGGTTTGTTGTGGTATTGGCGAACGTCCCGCGACGGCCTGTGGGCACCGGGCGGCGGCGAGCGGGGGACGGCGGTGGGCGCGGGACCGCGGACGGCGGCCGAGGTGTGCGGGAAAGCTGACCAGCGGCCCGTCCGGACCCGGGCCGGGAGAACGGTGGGCCGAGCGCGGAGCCGGCCGTGGCGGCCCGCCCTCCGAGACGCCCGGCCAAAACCGTTCAGAAGCACGAGGGGTGACGCATCATCGGCCAAGATGCGCGGATGCCTCGGCTCCGGCAAGTTGGACGGCGTCGGAACGTACGTCTGTGGCACGGCTGATCCGGGCATCCTGCAACTGCGTGTCGCTCCGCAACGGAAAACCGGCCACTTCTCGTTCAGCGCCCGGCCACCACACGACCGCCTCCCGCTACGGCCCGGCTGCGAGCCTCTGCCCGTCCGACCCGGTTCACGTCGCTTCACGTCAGCTCACGTCCACGACGTCACGAGGAGTCCGTATGCGTATTCGCCCCGTCGCCACCGTTGTCGCCGGTGCGCTCATGGGTCTGTCCGCGCTCGTCCTCTCCACAACCGTCGCCCAGGCCGCACCGGCCGGACACCCGCCGGTGACGGTCGCCCACCGCGGCGCCTCGTCGTACGCGCCCGAGAACACCCTCGCCTCGATCGACGCGGCCGACCGGCTCGGCTTCGAGTGGGTCGAGAACGACGTCCAGCGCACCAAGGACGGCGAGCTGGTCATCCTCCATGACAACTCGCTCGCCCGGACGACCAACGTGAAGAAGGTCTTTCCCGACCGCTCCCCGTGGAACGTGTCGGACTTCACGCTCCACGAGATCGAGAAACTGGACGCGGGCAGCTGGTTCGGACCGAAGTTCCGCGGGGAGCGGGTGCCGACCCTCGAGGACTACATGGACGAGGTCGAGCACAACGACCAGAGTCTGCTGATGGAGCTCAAGTCGCCGGAGCTCTACCCCGGCATCGAGCGGCAGACCCTGACGGAGCTGCGCCACGCGGGCTGGCTGGACAAGGGACACCTCAAGCAGCGCCTGATCATCCAGAGCTTCAACGCGGACGCGATCAAGACCGTGCACCGCCTGCGGCCGGACATCAAGACGGGCTTCCTCGGCAATCCGTCCGTCGCCGACCTCCCGAAGTTCGCGAAGTACTGCGACCAGATCAACCCCGTCCACACGGCGGTCACCCCGGGGTACGTCGCCGCCGTGCACGGTCTGAAGGGCCCGCACCGGCGGCCGCTGGACCTGTACACCTGGACGGTCGACGACGCGGCGACCGCGGTCAAGGTCGCCGGACTGGGCGTCGACGGCATCATCACCAACAAGCCCAACGTGGTGCGTGACGCGCTGGAGGGCACCAACGACTGAGGGTCCCGCGCCGACGGGGAACGGGTGCCGGCGAGAGCCGCCGGTCCGTTCCCCGTCGTTTTGTCAGTGGTGCGCCCTACCCTGGTCAGGTGACGAATTCCGAGCAGGTTTCCCCTCCGGCGGCGGCGCCTGCGCGCGAGTGGGCCTGGACGCGGCTGGAGACCCCCGTCGGGCCGCTGCTGCTCGCCGCGACCCGGCAGGGGCCGGCCCGGGTCGCCTTCCATGCCGGCGAGCGGACCACCCGTCGGGAGCTGGCCCGTCTGGAGCAGTTCTTCGGCGGGGCGCCGTGCGCCTCGGTACCTCATCTGACGACGGCCACGGCCGAGCTCACCGCCTACTTCGCCGGGGAGCTGCGGTCCTTCACCGTCCCCCTGGACTGGTCGCTGTCCGCCGGCTTCCCCTCGCGGGTCCTGCATGCCCTGGCGGCTGACGTCCCCTACGGCAGCGTCGTCGGCTATCAGGACCTCGCCGACCGGGTCGGGGAGCCGGGCGCCGCCCGTGCGGTGGGCGCCGCGATGGGCTCCAATCCGCTGCCGGTCATCGTCCCCTGCCACCGTGTCGTGGCCAGTGACGGCGGCATCGGCGGCTTCGGCGGCGGGCTGGAGACCAAGCGTCTGCTGCTGGCCCTCGAAGGTGTGCTGCCCGCACCGCTCTTCTGATGCCGGCCCTCGTCCATCCCCCCGGTCCGGCTCCTACGAAGGGCAACGCCATGTCCCGTCAGATCGCTCTGCTCCGCGGCATCAATGTCGGCGGCCATCGCTCCTTCCCCAAAGCGAAGCAGCTGGAGGTGGCCCGGTCCCTGGGCTTCGAGGACGTCTCGGTCCTGCTGCAGACCGGCAATATCGTCTTCGCCGACCCCGGTACGCCGCCGCAGCAGACGGCCCGGCTGCTGCACGACCGGATCGCCGCGGAGCTCGGCCTGACGGTGCCGGTCGTGGTGCGGACCCGCGACGAGCTGGCCGCCGCCATCACCGCGAACCCGTTTCCGCAGGCCGTGCCGGAGCCCAGGAGCCTGCATGTCACATTCCTGTCGGCGGTGCCGTCCGACACGTCCCGGCTGGACGCGCTCGACCTGTCCGCGTTCGCGCCCGACCGGTACCGGCTGATCGGGCGCGAACTGTATCTGTGGTGCCCCGGCGGCATGGGCCGCTCCAAGCTCGCCGCGGCCCTGAGCCGCGCCCCGCTCGGGGTGACGGCCACCGCCCGCAACTGGAACACCGTCACCAAACTCCTGGCCCTGGCGGACGGCTGACCCCCCGGACCACGGCCGTCAGCGCCAGCCGTAGCGCTCGCGCAGCCGGTTGACCACCAGGTTGAAGCGGCCCCGGTCCAGCGCGCAGGCCTCGCGCCGCATCCCGGCCGGGTGCACCCTCAGCACCCGGTCCACGGCCACCCATGAGTCGCGCCCCGCGCGGTCCCACGGGCCGGTCCCGAGGGGCACCCACTCCCGGTCGTTGTTGTGCCGCTTGCTCGACAGCTGCACGGCCAGCAGCGTTCCGCCGGTCTCACGGGCGACGACCAGCACCGGGCGGTCCTTGCCCCGGCCGTCGTTCTCCTCGTAGGGCACCCAGGTCCACACGATCTCGCCGGGGTCGGGGTCGCCGTCGGGGTCGGGCGCATAGGACATCTTTACGGTGCCGACGGAGCGCGGGAGGGCCTCCACGGTCGCGGTGGGCCCCTGGCTGCCGGGCAGCGCGGCGGAGTCGTCGGATGCGTTGAATGAAGTGGTCACGGACTCACGCTAACCGCCGCCGCCGGCGCGCCGGTCAGCGGTCCGCGCCCGGCGGTCCGGGCTCGGTTGTCAGTGGTCGGCCGTACGGTTTTTCCAGCGGGGGACGGCCGTGGGGCCGCCCGGGGAGGGGATATTGCCATGTCCGGGACCACAACGTATCTGGAGCTGTCGCAAGAGGGCGGCGGCGCCCACAAGTTCTACGAGGTGACGGTGCAGGACACGGTCGTCTCGGTGCGCTACGGACGCATCGGCGCGGCCGGCCAGCAGCAGACCTCGGCGTTCCCGACCCGGGAGAAGGCTCAGGCCGCGGCCGCCCGGAAGATCGGCGAGAAGGTCCGCAAGGGCTATGCGCCTGCGGTCCGGGGCCGGCGCACGGCCCGCCCGGTGACGCGGCGCCAGGTCTCCTCCGCCCCCTCGACGGCCCGCGCGGTCGCCCCGGTGCTGTGGCGCTTCCGTACGGGCGCATCGGCCTTCGGCATCCATATCGATGAGGACCGCTGCTGGGTGGGAAACCAGAACGGCGAGGTCCACACCCTGGGCCACGACGGCGAGGTGCTGGCGCGCTATCAGCTCCCCGACGGCGTCAAGTGCCTGGTGGCGGACGACTTCTGGATCTATGCGGGCTGCGACGACGGCACGGTCTACGACCTCTCCTCGAAGCTTCCCTTCGCCGCCTACGGCATCGCCCCCGACGTCGATATCTTCTGGCTGGACATCCGCGAGGGCATCCTCAACGTCGCCGACCGCAACGGCGGGCTGACGGTGATCGACCACGAGGACGAGTACCAGTGGTCGCGGCGCAGCGCGGGCGAGCACGCCTGGATGGTGCGACGGGACGAACGCGCCGTCTACCACGGTCATCACCACGGTGTGACCGCCTACTCCGCCGACGGCAGCAGCGAGTTGTGGCACACCCCGACCAAGGGCGCGGTGCTGTTCGGCTGGCAGGAGGACCACTCGGTGTACGCCGGCACCGACCGGCGCGTCGTCCAGCGGCTGGCGAAGGACACCGGGGCGCTGGAGGCCACATATCCGTGCGACTCGGTCGTCTACTCCTGTGCCACGGCCCCGGGCGGCCGCTATGTCTTCGCCGGCGACTCGGCCTCCTCGGTGTACTGCTTCGCCGCCGACGGCACCCGCCTGTGGAAGCTGGGCACCGGCGGTGGATCGGCGCTGTCCATGCAATACCGGGACGAGAAGCTGTACATGGTCACCACCGACGGCTCTCTGGTGTGCGTGGATGCGAGTGACGCGGCGGTCGCCGCCGCCCGGTCGGGCACGGTGCCGGTGGCCCGGGATGTGAAGTCGGCCGCCGCGCTGCCCACCTATACCCCGTCGGCCACGGTGCGGACGGTGCCGGCCGCCGCCGCTTCGGGGATCGTGGTGGAGTGCGTGCAGGAGAACGACCGGCTGCGGGTCCATGTCCTCTCCGAGGGCTATGAACCGTCCTGGAACGTGCAGTTCCCGCGTCATATACGCCGGCCCGGGGCGCGGTATGCCGTCGATGAGCTGTCGGCGGCCGCGGGCGGCTTCTACCGCGTCCGGGGCGAGATCCGGCAGCTCGTGTGAGGCCGGGCGCGCAGACCGTACCGGGCGCTCAGACCGGGCCGGGCGCTCAGACCGGGCCGCTCCAGGCCGGCCGGCGGGGATCGTCGGCCCGTACGACCACATCCGCCGTCTCCTCGGGCCGGGTCTCGGCCTCGTAGCGCGCGAACGCGGGCAGCGTCCAGCGCTCGTCCTGCGGAGTGCGGCGGGCGAGCGCGGCCGGCGACAGCTTCAGATGCACGGAGAGATCGAAGGGAAACCAGTGACCGAGCAGCAGGGGGCCGTGCAGCAGCAGGACACCGCCGGGTGGCAGTTCCAGGTATGCGCTGCGCGTGGCCCGGTCCGCCACCGGATCCCACAGGTCCGGAAGCACCCGCCCGGTGCCGCCCGGGTCCAGCGGCTGGAACACCTCGCGCCACAGGGCCTGCCGGTCGAACCACGCGTCATGGAAGGCGTCGGGGTCCTCGCGGCCGTATTCGAGCCGGAGCGAGGCGGGGCGCAGAAAGCCGAAGGCGCCGGCCTTGTGCACCGCCCGCCCCCGGACCCGCAACGCCTCGGCGAGCCGGCCGGCCAGTTCGCCGGGCGCGGCAGCGGGAGCCCCGTCGAGGGCCACGCGCAGCCAGGGGCTGCCGTCCTTCGCCTCCGATGTGGCGATGCGCCCGGCGAGCGCGTCGGTGAGCCGTTCCCAGGTGATCGCTTCGAGCCGCACCCCGCCATTCTGCACGGATGCGCGTCGCGGGGCGTGCGGCGTCAGCCCGGGAGCGGCCGCTCCGGCGGCGTGGTGAGGTGGACACCGCAGACGGCTCCGGCCCGGGACACGGCGCCGCGCCGTACGCCACCGCCGAGGGCACGGACCGCCGCCCGGCCGCCCGCCGGACCGCCGTCCGCCGCCCTCCGCTGCGCCGGCGTCGCCGCCCCCGCCGCGGCAGGGGCGGCCAACTCGGCTTCCGTCAGGCCTCCTTGGGCACTCCGGGCACCTCCCTGTGCGGCCGCTGATACCGCACAGGGAGGGACGGACCGGTTCATGACCGGTCCGGCGGCCGGGTGCCGACGTTCAGGGCCGGTCCGCGGACGGCCGGGCGGCTCCGTAGCGGCTGAGTTCGGCCGCCGCCTCCTTCGTCGCCTCGATGACGCGGTCCGGGGCCACCGGCATCACGGACTTGAGCTGGAGAAGCAGCACCGCTCCCATGATGGAGCCGTCCCACATGATCGGCGCCGCGCAGGAGTTCCAGCCGGCCATGCACTCCTCGTAGCCGAGCGCATGGCCGAGGTCGCGGACCTCGGCGAGCGACTCCACCAGGGCCTCGTTGTCCCGGTAGACGCCGGGCCCCGCCTGGTCCGGTACGGGCTCGGCCAGCACCCGCTGCTGGAGCACCTCCGGCAGGTAGGCGAGGATCGTCCGCCCGGAGGCACCGGTGCGCAGCGAACGCGTCACGGACAGCACATCGCGCGGTGTCATCCCCAGTTCCGCGAGGTCGGAGTCGCCGACGGCCATGTCGACGCACTGCCGTTGCGCACCGGAGAAGGGCGCCACCATGTAGAGAAACGCCAGGCCGCCGTCGGTGGCCTTCCGCAGTTCGCGGAGCACGGTCTGGGAGGTCGCGCCGTCGAGGCGGTGGTCGAGCGCGGTGAACGCCAGCTGGGCGGCCGAGGTCCGCAGCCGGTAGAGGCCGCGGTCCACCCTCTCGAAGATGCGCTGGTAGATGCCGGACTGCAGGATGCGGTAGACGACGGAGTCGTCCAGGCCGGTGAACTCGGCGATCTCACCGGGTCCATGAGCGGATCCGCCCAGCTCGGCGAAGGCCGTCTGGACGAGGAAGACCCGCTCGGCATGGCCGGATCCCGATGCCCGGGAGCCCGTGGACGACGTGCCCTTGGGCGCCTGGCGCGCTTTCTTGCGGCCCGCGGTATGCGGCGCCACGCCGGTGGCGGGCACGGCGGCCGAGGCCGTCGCTCCTGTGGTTGTGGTGCGGTTGCCCATCGTGTGCTCTCTCCCCTGGCAGTGGTCCGCGCCCGAAGGCGCACGGCAGTTGCACTGCGAGCCGGCACCCCCGCCCGCGCTGCGTGGCGGCCGGCCCCGGGGTCTGCTCCCGCGGCCGTGGTGCCCGTCCGGCACCCCGGGCTACCGGAATTATCGGGCGACGTCGAGGGCCAGTTTTCCGGTCGGGGTGCGTGCGGCCAGTTCGTGGTGCGCCCGTGCCGCCTCACCGAGCGGGTACAGGCTGCCGGTCAGCGGCTTGAGGCTGCCGTCGGCGACCGCGTCGAACAGCGCCTGCATGGACGTCGGCAGCGCCGTGCGGTCCGCATAGAGCTGCGGCAGCCAGAAGCCCGAGACGGTGATGCTCCGCGCCATCAGCTCCCGCGTCGGCACGCTCGCCGGCTCGCCCCCGGCGAATCCGTAGACGGCGAGCCGGCCGCGTGGTGCGACGGCGGCGAGGGTCCGCCGGAAGGTGGCACCACCGGTCATCTCCAGCGCCGCGTCGACCGGGCCGCCGGCCGCGTCCAGGATGCGTTCGGTCAGATCCTCGGCGGTCGAGTCGACCACCGCGTGGGCCCCCAGTTCCCCGGCCAGCTTGCGCTTTTCCGCCGAGCCCGCCAGGCCGATGACCTTGGCGCCGGCGTGCGCGGCGAGCTGGACGGCCAGCGAACCGACGCCGCCGGCCGCGGCCGGCACGACGACGGTCTCGCCCTCGGCGAGGCGCAGCGAGGTGAACAGCAGATGCCAGGCGCTGTTGCCCTGCAGTGCCAGTGCGACGGCCTGTTCGTCGCTGACGGCGTCGGGGACGTCCCAGGTGACGCGGCGGTGCAGCAGTGTGCGCTCCGCGTATCCGCCGCCGCGGCACAGCCCGACGACGCGCCGGCCGCCGTCCACCGTCCCGACGACCTCGTTCCCGGGTACGTACGGCAGCACGACGGGCGCGAGGTAGGAGTCCCCCCGTACGTGCACGTCCGCGTAGTTGATGCCGGCCAGGGCCACGTCGACCAGCGAGTGGCCGGCGCGGGGCGCGGGTTCGGGAACGTCGTCGAGCCGCAGCACGTCCGGGCCGCCGAACTCTCGCATCACAATCGCGCGCACGACTCTCCTTCGGGTTCTCCGGTGCGGTGCCCGCACAGGGTAGGCACGTCGGCCATCTGCCCGCGGATACCCGATCATTTCGCGCCAACCCTGCGGGACTGCGCGCCCCGCCACCCCTCTCGTCACGAGAATTTTCCGGCCGCTTTCTCGCGTCGCGAGAAAACTCCGCAGCGGTTTCCGCCCATTGCGACGTTTTACTGCAGTTCTACCCTCCGGTATCCCCCGGGTGGCTCTCACACGTCTCTCGCGCAAACCTGGCTATCGGATGTGATCGCCGCCGCCTACGATCCGGAAAGGTGTCCGCCGTTGACCAGAGGTGACGGCTGCGTCCCCGGGGCAGAACGCCTTTTGCGAGGCAGTGGCGCTCTCCCGCTCCACCCGGTGATACGGGCGGGTGGCGGAGGAGGACGTGGCGGTGCGCAGGGCAGGGCGGGCACGGCCTGAGGGGGAATCATGATGGGGAGATCGGGGGGCGGCAGGCCGGCGTTCGCGTCGGCCAGCCGGGACCCACAACGCGCGCAGCCGCTTCCACCGGCGCCTCTGCGCATGCTGCGGACCGCGTCCGCGTCCCTGCCGTCCTCGTTGACGGCTTCGTTCACGGCCGCCACCGGCGCCGTCATCGCCGCCGCACGCCGGCGTTCCCGACCGTACGCGCCACCGCCCTTTCTGGAAGTGTCCCGCACCCACCGGGGAACCGTGCTCCGCCGCCGAGAGAGGGACTGCCCATGAACGGGTCGAGCACGACGAGCAGCGAAGGACTCCAGTTCACCCACCCCTACCTCGCCGTGGTGCTCGGCGGTGGCTTCACGGGCATGCTCGCCGCCGCGACCCTGTCCGGATACGCCGATGTCATCGTCGTCGAGCGGGACCGGCTGCCGCGGATTCCGGCCCTGCCCACGGACCTTCCGCAGGCACGGCACGCCCATCTGCTGACGGCCGAGGGCGCCCGGCTGGTCGAGGCCCTGCTGCCCGGGAGCACCGAACGCTGGCTGGCGGAAGGCGCCCGCCGCCTGCCGAAGCCGGATTCCACCGGCCGCTCCCCGAAGGACCGGTCAGGGCGACGGGCGCGCTCGGGGTATCTGCTGGCCTGTTCGCGCGATCTGCTCGACCGGGTCATCCGCCACCAGGTACCGGCCCTCCCCGGGGTGACCCTGCTCGACGGAACCGAAGCGGCCGAACTGACCGGCACCGCGGAACACATCACCGGGGTGCGCGTCCGGGACACCACCAGCGGCGCGACGTACCGTCTGGATGCCGACCTCGTCGTCGACGCCACCGGGCGGCACTCCACCACCCAGGAGCGGCTGGCCGCGCTGGGGCTGCCCACCGCGCACGAAGATGTCTCGGACTCCGGGATCGTCTCGGCGACCCGTATCTTCCGTGCGCCCGTCGGCATGGAACTGCCGGTGCTCACCACCCGTTCCGCGTTCACCGGCGCGGCGGCCGGTCCCTTCGCACCGCGGCGCCTGGTCCCCGCCAAGACGGCGACGCTGGTCCCGATCGAGGGCGGACGCTGGCTGGTCACGCTCACCGGCACGGGGGACGACCGGCCCTCCCAACACGCGGGCCGGTTCGTGCCGTTCGCCCGTCGTACGGGCAATGCCGTCATCGGGGATCTCATCGCCGACGCCGAGCCGCTGAGTGAGGTACGGCTGTCCCGCGACACGACCAGCCGGCATCGGCGCTATGAGCAACTGCCTGCCTGGCCGACGGGGTTCGTCGTCCTCGGTGGCGCCGTGGCCTCGCTCGCCCCCGACTGCGGCCAGGGCCTGGCCCTCGCCGCCCATGGTGCCGCCGCGCTGCGCGGGGCACTGCGGCGGCACGGGATGGACGATCCGGCACTCGCCCGCAAGGTGCAGCAGGCCGTCGGACGCCTCGTCCGGGAACCGTGGTCCCTGGCCACCGGCACGGGAGACCACTCCCCCACCGCCGGCCGGCCCGCCGTCAGCCGCGCCTACCTCGATGTCGTGACGCCCTCCGCTCCGACGGCCCCGCTCCTGCGGCCGTCCGCGGCGCTCGGCCTGCTCCGGGGTGCGGCACGGCTCCGCCCGGCGGCAGACGGTGCACCGGGCGCCCAGGCCTCGCCCGGACGGATCCCGGCGTCTCGGCCGGCCACGGCCGGAACGGCGTCGGCCGCCGGCCCGCGCCCCCCGGCGGCAAAAGGTGGCGGCGCCGCCCTCTCGGCGACGCCTGCCGCCATGTTCTCGGCCGCGCCGCCCGCTCCCCAGCAGCCCTCGGCCCCGCGCCACGGCACCGGCACCGGCATCAGACGCCTGCCGCGCCCGCTCAGCTTCGGGCCGACAGCGCTGCGCCGCATCAGCGGCGCCGGCAGACGGAAACCGGCCGACGGCTGAGGCCACGCCCGCGGGCCCGCCCGTCACATCCTCCGTTACGCCGGAGGCCGTCCCGGTGCGCACTCGGAACTCGGAACTCGGCACTCGGCACTGCGGACCCCGGGGCGGTCGCCGACAGGTCGCGCATCACCGGTCACGCATGACCGTCACATATCGCCGGTCACGCATCAACCGGTCACGCATCACCGGTCGTTGCGGCCTCCCGGGGCTGTGGGTCGAGCCCCAGGAGACGGTGGGCGAGGGCCAGCGGTGCGTGGGGATTGCGGGTGGGGGCAGGGGCCTTGGCACGGTGCGCGGGAAGGCGTTCGACGGTCGTGGTGCCGGTGTCGGATTCGAGGGCCGGTGCGTAGCCCGCGGCGCGCAGTGCATCCAGGGTGGCGGCCGGCGGGCGACTGCTGACCAGGACGGTCGGGGCGATGGCGCGCAGCCCGAGATCGCGCAGTGCCCGGTGGGCGGCGAGCTCTTCGACGAGTGCTTCGTCGTCGGAGCGGATGCAGCAGGCGGCGGGCAGGACACGCATCCGGCCATGGGCACGGGCGGCGTCCTGGAGGAGATAGCCGAGGGGCTGTGGCAGGGTGCCGGTCACCGAGGCGCGGGTGAGGTCCTCCCGGAGGGTCTCGGCGCTGTGGCCGGCATCCAGCGCGCGGCGTACGGAGCGGTGGGTGAAGCGCCAGGTCACGGCGTGGCCCTCGGATTCACGGTCGGCCGCGCAGGCGAGCAGTCCGGCGAGCGCGGCGGCGGGGCGGCCGGGCACGACGGCGGTCAGATCGGCCTGGAAGTGGGCCTGTTCGAGGAGCGGCGGGAGCAGGTCGGCGAGCGGCTCGTCGAGGGAGCGCGGGTCGGCGAGCAGCGCCCGGCCGAGCGGGGTGAGGGTGCCGTGGGCGACCAGCCCCAGACAGGCGGCTTCGTGGAGGGTGTGGGCGGCACGTTCCCCGGCCATCGGCTGGTGGGTGACGGCGAGGGGGCGATACCAGTCCGCTGCCCGGAGGAGATCCTTCCACGGGGTGCGGGTGTCTGCCGCCGGCTCCGGGGGCTCGGTGAACGGCAGCGGCGGAAGGGGCGCTCCCGCACCGGGAGGGACGGTGGCGAGGGCGGCGAGGACGGCGTGCCGGAGCGCGGGCGCGTGCCGGTCGTGTCCGCGGACCAGGGCTGTCGGGGTCTCGCCGAATGGGGTGTGGGTGGGGATGTCCCACAGCCCCGACCAGGCGGCCAGGAGGGGGGCGAGGCGGGCGCCGGGCGGGCGGGCGAGCCAGTCGTCGTAGGCGCCGGTGGGCAGCGCGGTGATGCCGGACGGGGTACGGGTCAGTGCGATCAGGCCGGCGGCGAGCGTGAGGTCGAGGAGGAGGCGGGTGTGCGGTTCGGTGGCGCCGGCCGCCTTGGCCAGCCGTTTGATCTCCCGTACGGCCAGCCCGCCCGACTTGCGCAGTGCGGCGGGCTGCGTCGCCAGGGAGGCCAGCAGGCGGTCGGCGGTGGCGGCGAGGGTCGCGGCGGCGGCCCGGGATTCGTCGTGCGGCGAGGTCGGGGGGACGGTTGCGGGGCGCGTCGCGGGGTCGGTGTCGTCCGGGGCGGGCTGCGGGGCCGCGAGGAACGGGCCGAGGTCGTGGGCGGCCAGGAGTTGCGGGGCGCGCGGCGGGACGACGATCGTGCCGTCCTCGGCCGGTGCGGCGAGTCCGTCGTCGTAGAGGTGGCGCAGCGCGGTTTCGGCAGCGGTGCGCGCGGGGCCGGGGGCGGTGACGCCGAGCGCGGCGAAGACGTCCTCGGGCGGAACGGGTGCGGTGGCCAGATGCGCGAAGGAGAGCCGGTGCGCCATCAGGGACTGGTAGTCGGCGCCCGGGGCGGGGGCGGCGGGGCCCGGGGTGTCCCGTCCGGCCCGCTCCTGGCTGATGCGGGCGGTGGCGGCGAGCACCTGGAGCCGGGGGTGGTCGAGATGCAGCACGAGATGGTGGAGGGTTTCGTAGGACCACAACGCATGGGCCAGGCCCCGTAGTTCGGTGGGGGCGGGCCGGCGGGCGAGCGGCTCGGCATGACGGGTGAGGAGCGCGGCGAGCTGCTCGGGGGTGCGCCGGGCGAGGGACCGGGTGACTGCGTCGAGACCTTCCACAGCGTCGAGGTTAGTCATCGCGCCAGCAGGGTGGTGAGGGCGCCCGCGGGGTCGGGGTCCGCGGGGCCGGCGGGCCACCAGTCTTCGGTGCCGGGCTCGGATTCGTACGGGTACCAGCGGTTGTCGCGGCCGAAGCGGAGCTGGATGCCGCGGTCCGCGTCGGTGAGGTGGTTGTGGCGGGGGCGCAGGGCCGGGAGGGCCGCGGCGAGGAGGGCGCTGCGGGCCCGGTCGAAGTCGCCGGCCGGGGGGTCCCAGGCGGTTTCGAGGAGGGTGAGGCCTTCGGGGCCGCCCTGCCGCCAGGCGGCGACGGAGCGGGCCACGTCCGTGGCCGTACGGCCACTCGCCGCGGCGAGGTCGCGGTAGAGGGCCCGGGTGGCGGAGGTCAGGCCGGCGGTGGGGTGGGCGGTGGCGGCCAGGCGGACGGCGTCCTCCCATGGGGGCAGGGCGGGGAACGGGCTGTGGACGGGCGGTCGCCCGCCGCCGGGGCCCGGGGAGCCGGCGGCGCAGACACAGGCGTGGGCACGGGCCGCGGCGTCGGCCGCCAGGAATTCGAGGGTGGCGGGGTCGAAGGGGAGGTGGTCGCCGTCCGGCAGGGCCGGCGGGTGGCCCGGCCGGGGCGGCGCCGGCAGCGGTGGTGGCAACGGCGGGCGGGGGCGGTCGGCGAGCGCCGCCCTGGCCGGGATTCCGCCGGCCGGCGGGGCGCCCGGCGCCGCAGGCTCCCCGGCGTCAACACCGGAATCCGCCATGGCACTTGGCGCGGTGGCGGTGACGGTGACGCGCACCCCTCCTCCGGCCTCGGGATCGCGGCGGTGACGGGGCGGCCGGACGGCCGCAAGGGCGTCGGTGCGGGTGCGGGTGCGGGCGTGGTTGTGAGTGCGGGCGTGGTTGTGGGCTTCGCGGGCGGTGAGGGCGGTGTTGCGGCGGGAGAGCGCATCGAGGAGTTCGCGTTCGCCGCGGCCGCGCATCAGCAGCAGGACGAACGGGTCCGCGTCCAGCAGGCGGGCCACCTGGAAGCAGAGGGCGGCGGCGTGCTTGCAGGGCCTGCCGTGGTCGGGGCAGGAACATCGGGGGACGAGGTCGCCCGGCCCCGGGAGGAGGCGCGCCTCGCCCTCGGCCAGGGCAGGGGGCAGCTTCTTGGCCAGCAGGGCGGTGAGCCGGCCGGGGTCCACGGCGATGGCGTCCAAGAGGCCGTCCCACTCCTGGTCGGTGAGGGTCCTGAGGCGGATCTCGGCACTGTAGGGGCGGGGTCTGCTGCCGCGGACGGTGGCGACGATGCGGCCCGGGGTGACGTTGATGGTGTCGACATGGCCGTCGCGGGCATAGGTCCGGCCGCGGGCGAGCCGGGCCCCGTCGAGGGCCGTGGTCTCCAGCGCTGCCAGCCAGGCGCTGCCCCACCAGGATTCGGCGAACAGCCCGTGGGCGCCGGTCCTGGCCGGCAGGGGCGGGAAGGTGCGCGAGCGGTCCGCGCGGGCCAGCCGGTCCTCGGCGGCGGCGCGCCCGGACACGGGGCGGGGGGTCATCCGGCCCTCCTGAGGGAGACGAGGTCGGCCAGTTCGGCATCGGACAGCTCGGTGAACGCGGTCTCCCCGCCGGAGAGCACCGCGTCGGCGAGTGCCCTTTTGGCGCCGAGGAGTTGGGCGATGTTGTCCTCGACCGTGCCCTCGGCGATCAGCCGGTGGACCTGGACGGGCTGGGTCTGGCCGATGCGGTACGCACGGTCGGTGGCCTGCTCCTCCACCGCCGGATTCCACCAGCGGTCGTAATGGATCACATGTCCCGCACGGGTGAGATTCAGGCCGGTGCCCGCCGCCTTCAGGGACAGCAGGAAGACCGGGGCGTGGCCCGACTGGAAGCGGTCGACCATCTTCTCCCGTTCGGCGACGGGAGTGCCGCCGTGCAGGAGCTGTACCGGGATGCCCCGGTGGGTCAGATGGCTCTCGAGCAGCCGTGCCATGCCCACGTACTGGGTGAAGACCAAGGTGGCGCCGCCCTCGGCGAGGATGGTGTCCAGGAGTTCGTCGAGGAGTTCGAGCTTCCCGGAGCGGGCGGCGAGGCCGGGCGCGGCCTCCTTGAGGTACTGCGCGGGGTGGTTGCAGATCTGCTTGAGGGCGGTGAGCAGCTTCATGACCAGGCCGCGGCGGGCGATGCCCTCGGCGGTCTCGATCCGGGAGAGGGTCTCGCGGACCACGGCCTGGTACAGCGCGGCCTGTTCGCGCCCCAGCGCCACTGGGTGGTCCGTCTCGGTCTTGGGCGGCAGTTCGGGGGCGATCCCGGGGTCGGACTTCTTACGACGCAGGATGAACGGGCGCAGCAGCCCGGCCAGCCGCTCGGCCGCCCGCGGATCCTCGCCGCCCTCGACCTCCCGGGCGTGCAGCGCACGGAACGTCTTGAGGGAGCCGAGGAGCCCGGGGGTCGTCCAGTCGAGGAGGGCCCACAACTCGGAGAGGTTGTTCTCCACGGGCGTGCCGGTAAGGGCGATCCGGGCGGGGGCCTGGATGCTGCGCAGCGCCTTGGCCGTCGAGGAGCGCGGGTTCTTCACATGCTGGGCCTCATCGGCGACGATCCAGGCCCATGGCCGCCCGGCCAGTTGGGGGGCGCTGCTGCGCATCGTCCCGTAGGTGGTCAGTACAAAGCCGCCCTCCAGGCCGTCGAGGCTGCGGCCGGCGCCGTGGAAGCGGCGTACGGGGGTGCCGGGGGCGAAGCGCTCGATCTCGCGCTGCCAGTTGCCGAGGAGGGAGGCCGGACAGACGACGAGCACCGGTGCGGCGGGCCGGCGGTGCAGATGGAGCGCGATGACGGTGATGGTCTTGCCCAGGCCCATGTCGTCGGCGAGGCAGCCGCCGAGGCCGAGGGAGGTCATGGTGTCGAGCCAGGCCATGCCGCGTAGTTGGTAGTCGCGGAGGGTGGCGCGCAGTCCGGGCGGCTGGGGCAGCGGGCGCGCCTCGGCGGTGAGCCGGCCGCGCAGCGCGGCGAGAGTCCCCAGAGGCACCACCTCGACCTCCTCACCGTCCACCTCCGTGGTGCCGTTGAGCGTGGCGGCGAGGGCGTCGGCCGGCTCCAGGTAGCCCAGTTCGCGTTTTCTGGCCTTGCGGACGAGCCCGGGATCGACCAGGACCCACTGGTCGCGCAGCCGGACGACGGGTCGGTGCGCCTCGGCGAGGGCGTCCATCTCGGCCTCGCTCAGCGGCACTCCGTCCATGGCCACCTGCCAGCGGAACTGCAGCAGTTCACGGGTGTCGAAGAAGCCGAAGCCGTCCGCGGCCGAGCCGGGCGCCGGGCGCAGCACCGCCGCCGCGGTGAGGCCACGGGTCAGTTCCCTGGGCCAGTGGACGGTCACTCCCGCGGCGCCCAGGCGGGGCGCGGCTGCACCCAGCAGCTCGTACAACTCGTCCTCGCTGAGCGGGAGTACGTCGGGGACCGACTGCTCCAGGAGGCGGCTGAGCGGGGCCCAGATACGGGCGGCGCGGCGCAGCGCGAGGAGGGTGTCGACACGGGAGCGCGGCCCGAAGTGATCGGGGCCCGCTCCCTCCCACAGCCCCCGGGCGTCGGCGACCAGGGTGGGGTCGGTGAGGCTGTGCACCTGGAGGACGGCAGCCGCCGCACTGCGCTCCTCCGCATCGCCCGTCCCGCTCTCCGCGCGCCTGTCGAAGAGCTTGTGCGGGGCGAGATCGAGGCGCAGGGAGAGCCGTACCCCCGCATCGACGCCGGCGGCGACTTCGGCAGCCCATTCCCGGGCGCCGGGAAGGTGTTGTGGCGCGCTCGCGGTGAACGGGGCACCGGCCACCAGTTGGGCAGCGGGGGTACGCGGCAGCGAATCGGCGACCGCGTCCACGTAGAGCCGCACCAGGGCCGCTGGGTCCGGCACTTGAAGCGGGCGGCTGCCGGGGACCGGTACGGCGTGGGCCTCGGCGGGCATGGCGGCGGCGATGGCCCGGAGGTGGGCGATGTCGTCGGGATCGAGGGGGCCGGCGCGCCAGGCGTCGGTGTCCTCGGGGGTCAGCCCGGGGAGCAGTCTGCCGCGCGCGGCCAGATGCAGCGCATGCAGGGTGGCCGCGCCCCAGCAGGCGGCGGCCGGGTGCGCGGCCGGGTCATGCCGGGCCCGGACGAGCAGCGGGACGGCCTCGGCCGGCGAGAGCAGCACGGCGGGGACCGTACGGCTGCGGGCGCCGTTCCCGTGGCGGCGGGCGACGGTCAGCTGCACCGGCTCGGCAGCCCTGTCCAAGCCCGGCACCGCAGCGTCGCTCCCCCCGGCTCCGATGTCCGGCAGCGGACCGCCATCGGGCCGCCACAGAGCGATCTTCCCATCGCGCGGCGGCTGGGCGGGCAGGAAGACCACGGCACAGCGAACCAGGGCAGCGCCGATTCCGCCGCCCTCCCGCACGCCCCCGGCCGCGGGCGGGTCGTCCGACGGCCGGGACTTCCCTGCCGCCGCTTCCTCCCACCGCGTCGTCATGCCATCCCTTACTTCTTGGCCGATACTTCTTGACCGCTGCTTCTTGGTCGTTACTGCTTGGCCGTTACTGCTTGTTCGGTGCACCCCGACCGCGGCGTCCGCAGATCCCGTCGCACCCGACCTGATCCTGATCCTGGCCCTGGTCCTGCCCCCGACCTGCGAGTCTACGGTCGTCCGCCCCATGTCCCCCGCGTCCCTCCTCAGCATCCGCACCTCCCTCCGGCGCCGTGCAGCGCCTCACCTGACACGCACCAGGACCGAACCGGTCCCCGACCGTGGACACCCCTCGTCCCTCGTCCCTCACCCCTCACCCCTCACCGCATGACGCGAGACGCGAGACGCGAACGCACTGCCTGCCGGCACCGGCTCTACCGCGGCACCCGACCTCTCGCGACAGCGGCACCGGCCCCTCGCGACCGATGGAAGCAGACAGCACTGACAATGCGGCCTGACCAGGCCTTCTGCGCCCAGACAGGAGTTATCCACAGGCCACGGAGACTTTCTTGCCCTCGGCGCGGAATCCGCTACGGTGAGCGATGTCATCACTCTGTGTGATCATTCGATATCACCGAGGAGCGCTCATGCACGTCCCCACGCCCGAACAATCCGCCGCAGCGGAGGCGTTTCCGACCGGCTCGCATCTGGTGATCCAGGCCGGCGCCGGAACCGGCAAGACGACGACACTCGCGATGCTCGCCCGCACCGCGCGACGGCAGGGCCGGTCAGGCCGGTATATCGCCTTCAACAGAGCCGTCGCGCGCCATGCCGCGCGGACGTTCCCCGCCGAGGTGGCCTGCGGGACCGCCCATGCACTCGCCTACACCGCCGTGGGCCGTCGCTACCAGGCGCGGATGAACGCCCCGCGGCAAGCGGGATGGCGCACGGGCGCGGCCCTGGGCATCGACGAGGACATGACCGTGCGTATCGGCGCACGCAAGATCACCCACAAGGCACTCTCGTACACGGTCCTGCGCACGGTCACCCGCTTCTGCCAGTCGGCCGACAGACAGCTCGCGCCGGAGCATGTTCCACCCCTGCGCGGGGCCGAATCCGAGCCGCTGCACGCACACCTCGCCGGCCTCGTCCTGCCCTACGCGCGCAAGGCCTGGGCCGACCTGCAACATCCGGACCACGGCGTCGTCCGCTTCGAACACGACCACTACCTCAAGATGTGGGCGCTGCGTGAGCCCGTCGTCCCGGCGGATTTCCTGCTCCTGGACGAGGCGCAGGACACCAACCCCGTGGTCGAGCAGGTCTTCACCGCCCAGCGCGACCACACACAACTCGTGCTGGTCGGAGACTCCGCTCAGGCCATCTACGGCTGGCGCGGCGCGCGCGATGTGATGACCGGCTTCGACGGCAGACGGCTCAGCCTCTCCCGCTCGTTCCACTTCGGCCCGGCGCTTGCGGCAGAGGCCAATCGGTGGCTCACGATCGTCGGCGCCCCCATCCGGCTCACAGGTTCGCCCTTTCTGGAAACGGAGTTATGTACGGTCCGCGCGCCGGAAGCCATCCTGTGCCGGACGAATGTGGGAGCGATGGTGGAGGTGATACGGCAGCTGGCGGCAGACCGCCGGGTCGCCCTGGCGGGCGGCGGCGAGACGCTCAGCGCTCTCGCGCGCGCCGTACACGACCTCGAGGCCGGGCGCCGCACCGTCCACCCCGAACTGACGCTCTTCGAGACCTGGGCCGAACTACGCGAGTACGCGGAGTTCGATCCGGCCGGACGGGACCTGCTGCCCTTGGTGGAGCTCGTCGACGAACACGGTACGGAGGCACTGCTGCGCGCCCTGGAGCAGCTGTCGCCCGAGGACACCGCCGAGGTGACGGTCTCCACGGTGCACCGGGCCAAGGGGCGGGAATGGGCGAGCGTGCGCATCGCGGAGGATTTCACGGGTCCCGATGATCTCGATGAGCCGGGCGAGGACGGAGTCCCGCTTCCCGGCCCCATCGGCATCGACGAGGCGCGCTTGGCCTACGTCGCCGTGACCCGGGCCCGCTCACTGCTCGACATCGGCGGGCTGTCCTGGATCAACAGCCACCCCGCAGGCGACCCGCTCCCCGCCCCGCACCCCATCGAGAACAAACCCGCGGAGCAGGCGGTGAAAAGAACAGCACACACCATGGAAAGAGGTGTCAGGGACAGGTGACTGAATCGCCGATCGGGAGGATCCTGGAGGTGGGAGATGGGTGCCGATGCGTACGGGAAATGAGCCCCTTCAGGCACGCAGCCCGCTGAAAATCCGCTGCGGACTGGCGCTGTGGGGGTTGCTGTGGGCGATCGCCGGAGCCGTGGCGTTCGTCAGTGCCGGGCGGCCGGAATGGGCGGCGGCATGTGCCGCACTGGCGATGGTGGCAGCCATGGACCTGGCCATGGTGATCCGCCACATCCGCCAGGGGCCGCACTACCAGCCGGGCAAGGAGATACCGCCCTACGCCCCTGACCGAGGCCGGAACGACGCGTTCGGCATACGGAAGGGCACCGGCCGGGGACGGAACGCCAGGCCATAGGGCCGGACCACAGATGCCGTGGAGCGACGACGCGTGAAGCGCGTCCGGGTGTGTGACACGTCCGGGTGTGTGACACGTCCGGGGACGGGCGGGGACAGGCAGCGACAAACGGTGCCGCGATCGCGGCGCGGTCGGACGTGTAGCGCGTCCGGTGACAGGACCGCGCCGCGATCGGCGCGGTCACAGCAGTCGGCGCGGCTACTCCGAATCGCCATCCGGACGGCCGGAGCCGCGGTCGCCGTTGGCGTTGCCGCGGTCGCCGTTGGCATTGCCCTTGCCGTGGTCAGTGCCGGGTGCGAAGCGGGCCGCTTCGATGAACTCCGGGCGCGGTTCGAGGGCCGCTGCCAGCCGGAAGTGGCGCAGCGCTTCCTCGGAGCGGCCGGCCCGCTCCAGGGTGCGGCCGAGCGCAAAATGCGCGAAGGCGTTGTCCGGCTCGCGCTCCAGCACGATCTGGAACTCCAGCTCCGCAGGCCGCAGTTGAGCGGCGAGAAAGAAGGCGCGGGCGCGCAGCAGCCGGGCCGCGGTGTTCTCCGGGTGCGCGCCGATGACCGAGTCCAGCAGCCGGATCGCGCCACGTGGGTCACGGGCCGCCAACAGCTGCTCCGCGGCGCGGAAGTCGATGACATGCGTCTCGGGGCTGCTCTCGGGCACGACCCGCTCCTCTCCGTCGCCGTCGGAGCATGGACCAGCCACGGACCCTACGGCGTCACCTGGGACACAACAATCCCGTCGGTCGCGGCATTCCCCCGTCGGCACGGCCTCAACCCGCTACCTGCTTACCCGCTACCCGCTACAAACTGATGTGATACGCCTTGCGCAACGTCTCGTGCACGGTCCACTGTGTGCGGTCGCCCTCGCGCAGGACGCAGGCATCGCCGGGTCCGACCTCCAGCACCGGGCCGCCCTCGACCTCGATGGTGGCGCGCCCGCTGACGACCACGAACAGCTCATTGGCCTCGGTGTCCGTCACCACACCCGGCGTGATCTGCCAGATTCCCCGGATCTGCCGTTCGTCGGGGGACTCCCACAGCACCTTGCCCGTCACCACCGGATCGCCGGAGACGATCTGGGAAGGGTCCAGCGGGTCCGGCTCCAGATCGGCGTCCGCGATGCCGGGGATATTGATCACGAACGATGCGGGTGCCGAGTCGCCGGCAAAGGCGGACCCGGAAGTGGAGTCAGGTCCGGCCCCGGAGCTGGACCCGGTGTCGGCCCCGGGGGCAGCGGTTGCCGGCCGGGCAGCGGAAGTCTTGGCGTCAAGATCGGAAGCAGCAGTCATGGCGGCGAGAGTACCTTCCCGCGTCAGGCGCTCCGCAGCCGCTCCCACACTGCGCGGACCTGGGGTTCCAGTGCCTCCAGCGGCCCGTCGTTGTCGATGACGAGATCCGCGACCGCCAACCGCTGTTCGCGGGTCGCCTGGGCCGCCATCCGGGACTTCGCCTCGTCCTGCGCCATGCCGCGCAGCTGCACCAAGCGGTCCAGCTGGGTCTGCGGGGCGGCGTCGACCACGACCACCAGGTCGTACAGCGGCGCCAGGCCGTTCTCCGTCAGCAGCGGAACATCGTGCACCACCACCGCGTCCGGCCCCGCCGACGCTTCGAGTTCGGCGGACCGTGCCCCCACCAGGGGGTGCACGATCGCGTTCAGTGCCTTCAGCTTCCCGGGATCGGAGAACACGATCCCGCCCAGCTTCGGCCGGTCCAAGGTGCCGTCCGGCGCAAGGACACCGCCCCCGAACTCCTCGACCACTGCCGCCAGTCCGGGCGTACCCGGCTCGACGACCTCGCGTGCGATCTTGTCCGCGTCCACGATCACCGCGCCGTACGAGGCCAGCAAGCGCGAAACCGCGCTCTTGCCCGCACCGATTCCGCCGGTCAGCCCCACCTTCACCATGGGCCCACGCTATACGGTGCGCCCGGACGGCCGGAGCGCAGCCGGCCCGGCAGCTCCAGGCCGGTCCAGCCACTTCAGACCGGCCCAGGCCACTTCAGACCGGCCCAGGCCACTTCAGACCGGCCCAGGCCACTTCAGACCGGCTCAGACCGCTTCAGGCCGGCTCAGATCCCGCCCGCGCCGCCGTCGCCCTCCCGCTCCGCGAGGAAGCGCTCGAACTCCCTGCCGATCTCGTCGGCCGACGGCAGTTCCACCGGCTCGGCCACCAGGTTTCCCCGGCTCTCCGCCCCGGCCACCGCGTCGTACTGATGCTCCAGCCCGCTGACCAGGGCAACCAACTCCTCATCGCCCTCCGAGATCTGCCGCTCGATCTCCTCCTGCGTCCGCAGGGCCTCCGTACGCAGCGCATGTGCGGCGCCGGGCAGCACCAGTCCGGTCGCTGCCGTCACGGCCTCCAGGACGGTGAGCGCGGCGTCCGGATATGCGGACCGGGCAATGTAGTGCGGCACATGCGCCGCCACGCCGAGAACATCATGCCCCGCCTCCGCCAGCCGGAACTCGATCAATGCCTCCGCGCTGCCGGGCACCTGTGCCTCATCGAAGAAGCCACCGTGGCCGGGCATCAGGTCCGTGCGGTTGCCGTGCGGGGTGATGCCTACGGGGCGGGTGTGCGGGACGCCCATGGGGATGCCGTGGAAGTTCACCGAGAGCCGTACGCCGAGGCGCTCCACGATGTCCTTCACCGCGCCCGCGAAGCGCTCCCACTCGACGTCCGGTTCGGGTCCGGACAGCAGCAGGAACGGCGCGTCGGTGGTGTCCCGTACGAGCCGCAGCTCGATGCCGGGGGTCTCATAGGCCGTCCAGCGGCTGCGCTCGAAGGTGAGCAGCGGGCGGCGGGCACGGTAGTCGACGAGGCGGTCGTGGTCGAAGCGGGCGACGACCTCGTTCGGCAGGCCGTCCAGCAGCCGATCCACGATCTGGTCGCCGGTCTCGCCGGCGTCGATGTACCCGTCGAAGTGGTACAGCAGCACCAGTCCGGCGGAGTCCCTGGAGGCGATCGCCTCCACCTCCGCGAGCCCGCTCGGCTCCCATTCATACAAACCCTGGGGATCCAACACAGTGACTGCTCCTCCTCGTTCTCATGAGCGGCAACGCACGATCCGGCACGGGCATTCCCGACGACGCGGATGCCCCCGCCGCCCTGCACCGGAGATGCCCCGTGCCACACGGCGCCGTCCCCCCACTGACACGGCCCGCGACGCGCGTCCCGCCCGCCCCTGACGCCCGCCCACCCCTGACGCCCGACGGTCCCTGACGCCCGACGATCCCCGCCTCCGCACCTTCCGCTCTCCGCCCGACCCGATCCCGACCCACTCCAGTCCCGGCCCGCCCTGGCACCCCAGCCCCACTGCCCCGCCCCAAAACCATGAACTCCCTTGTACACAGGGTGAGTTCACACCCCGACCCGACCCGACCAACGACCAGCACCAGCGACCAGCGCCACCGGCACCGCCCTCGGCCCCACCCCACCCCGGCCCCACCCCGTCCGGACGACGCCCCCCGGGACGACGCCCCCGAACACGACGAAGGCCCGCTCCCCCTGAGGGGAGCGGGCCTTCGCCTATCGGCTAGTGCCTATCGGCAAGAGCTCAGCTCTGGCCGCCGGCCAGCTTCTCGCGGAGCGCGGCGAGGGCCTCGTCCGACGCCAGGGCGCCGGAGTTGTCCGCCGACTCCGAGGAGTACGAGCCGCCACCGGTGTTGCCACCGCCGGCGTTGCCGCCGGTCGAGGCCGCCGGCGCCGCAGCGCCCTCGGCCGCAGCCTGCTCGTCGGCCTCGCGGGACTTGATGACCTGAGCCTGGTGCTGCTCGAAGCGCTGCTGCGCCTCGGCGTACTGGTTCTCCCACGCCTCGCGCTGGGTCTCGTAGCCCTCGAGCCAGTCGTTGGTCTCGGGGTCGAAGCCCTCGGGGTAGATGTAGTTGCCCTGGTCGTCGTAGGACGCGGCCATGCCGTACAGGGTCGGGTCGAACTCGACCGCCGACGGGTCGGCACCGAAGGACTCGTTGGCCTGCTTCAGCGAGAGGCTGATGCGGCGGCGCTCGAGGTCGATGTCGATGACCTTGACGAAGATCTCGTCGTTGACCTGGACGACCTGCTCCGGGATCTCGACGTGGCGCTCGGCCAGCTCGGAGATGTGGACCAGGCCCTCGATGCCCTCGTCGACGCGCACGAACGCACCGAAGGGAACGAGCTTGGTGACCTTACCCGGGACGACCTGACCGATCTGGTGGGTCCGGGCGAACTGCTGCCACGGGTCTTCCTGGGTCGCCTTGAGCGACAGGGACACGCGCTCGCGGTCCATGTCGACGTCCAGGACCTCGACCGTGACCTCCTGGCCGACCTCGACGACCTCGGAGGGGTGGTCGATGTGCTTCCAGGACAGCTCGGAGACGTGGACGAGACCGTCGACGCCGCCCAGGTCCACGAAGGCACCGAAGTTGACGATCGAGGAGACGACGCCGGAGCGCACCTGGCCCTTCTGGAGGGTGGTGAGGAAGGTCTGACGGACCTCGCTCTGGGTCTGCTCCAGCCAGGCACGGCGGGACAGGACCACGTTGTTGCGGTTCTTGTCCAGCTCGATGATCTTGGCCTCGAGCTCCTTGCCCACGTAGGGCTGAAGGTCGCGGACGCGGCGCATCTCGACCAGAGAGGCCGGGAGGAAGCCACGGAGGCCGATGTCGAGGATGAGACCACCCTTGACGACCTCGATGACGGTACCGGTGACGATCCCGTCCTCTTCCTTGATCTTCTCGATGGTGCCCCAGGCGCGCTCGTACTGGGCGCGCTTCTTCGAGAGGATCAGGCGGCCTTCCTTGTCCTCCTTCTGGAGGACCAGGGCCTCGATCTCGTCACCGACGGCAACGACCTCGTTGGGGTCGACGTCGTGCTTGATCGAGAGCTCGCGGCTCGGGATCACACCTTCGGTCTTGTAACCGATGTCGAGCAGGACCTCGTCCCGGTCGACCTTCACGATGACGCCGTCGACGATGTCGCCGTCGTTGAAGTACTTGATCGTCTCGTCGATCGCGGCGAGGAAGGCTTCCTCGTTACCGATGTCGTTGACCGCAACCTGCGGGGTGGTGGCGGTGGTCTCGGTGCTGCTCGTCATGTGGGAAAGGGCTCCGGTACGGACATTGAAGTCGTAGGTACTGCTACGCCGAGAGCCCGTATCGCCTCTGCATAAGCCGGACAGTGTCAAAGACGTATTCACCGGAAGCCCGTAGATGCCGGAGCATCCGGAGCAACCCGAAACGCCTCAAAACCGAGGGGACATACATACAGATGCGAGCGCGGCCTGCTCCGTCTGAGGCGCGCAAGCCCGCAGCGCAACTTGTAGCATACGGGGGCAGCCGGACCCGGTCAATGCGCGAACGCGCACACCGGGGGCAGAACGCCCCATAACCGGCACACGCGATGTTCCGCGAGGTCGAACGGCCTCACAGTCCCTGCAGCTACAAGCAGAACGAACACTACGACGACGGGCGCGATGAACCAAGACCACGAGCCGGAGGCGACCCGCCGTGACGCCTCAGACACCGAAAGCAGCCGGGCCAGCCGGGGCTGGTGGGACCGCAACGCGGACGAGTACCAGAGCGAGCACGGCGCGTTCCTGGGGGACGACCGGTTCATCTGGGGTCCCGAGGGGCTGGACGAGGCGGACGCCGCGCTGCTCGGACCGGCCGCCGAGCTGAAGGGGCGGCGGATCCTGGAGATCGGGGCCGGTGCGGCGCAGTGTTCCCGCTGGCTGGCGGCGCAGGGTGCGCTGCCGGTGGCGCTGGACCTCTCCCACCGGCAGTTGCAGCACGCGCTGCGGATCGCCGGAGATCCGTCGGGCGGCGGCGTCGAACTGGTGGAGGCGGACGCCGGGGCGCTGCCGTTCCGCGACGCCGGCTTCGACCTCGCCTGTTCCGCGTACGGTGCGCTGCCGTTCGTCGCCGATCCGGTGCGGGTGCTGCGCGAGGTGCGCCGGGTGCTGCGGCCCGGCGGCCGGTTCGTCTTCTCCGTCTCCCATCCGGTCCGCTGGGCCTTCCCCGACGAGCCGGGGCCCGAGGGGCTGTCGGTGGGGGCGTCCTACTTCGACCGCACGCCGTACGTCGAACAGGACGAGTCCGGGCGGGCCGTGTACGTCGAGCACCACCGGACGCTGGGCGACCGGGTGCGGGACGTGGTGGCCGCCGGATTCCGGCTGGAGGATCTGGTCGAGCCGGAGTGGCCGGAGTGGAACACCCAGGAGTGGGGCGGCTGGTCCCCGCTGCGCGGGCATCTGATCCCGGGGACGGCGATCTTCGTGTGCTCGGCGGAGTCTTAGCGGAGTCTTAGGGGCGGAAGCTTGGGCGGAGGCCGGAGGGGAAGCCGGAGAGGGAAGCCGGAGGGGCCCGTCCGGCGGATGGTCCGGGGCGGCAGACTGGGGGCGTGATCCGTCGTGACGCCCTAGGCCAGTTGCCCGTACGCACCGCGCTGCCCGCGCTGCGCGCCGCCCTCGACGGGCCCGGTGCCGCGGTGCTGTGCGCCCCGCCGGGCACCGGCAAGACGACGCTGGTGCCGCTCGATCTGGCGGGTCTGACCGGCGCGGGGCCGGTGCGCCGGGTGCTGGTGGCCGAGCCGCGCCGGATCGCGGTCCGTGCGGCCGCGCGGCGGATGGCGTGGCTGCTGGGCGAGAAGGTGGGTGACCGGGTCGGGTTCACGGTGCGTGGGGAGCGCCGGGCCGGGCCCCGTACCACCGTGGAGGTCGTGACCACCGGAGTGCTGCTGCAGCGGCTGCAGCGCGATCCGGAGCTGGCGGGCGTGGAGGTGGTGGTGCTCGACGAGTGTCATGAGCGGCATCTCGACGCCGATACGTCCGCGGCGTTCCTTTTGGACGTACGGGAGACGCTGCGGCCCGAGCTGCGGCTGGTGGCGGCGTCGGCGACGACGGATGCCGAGGGGTGGGCGCGGCTGCTGGGTGGCCCGGAGGGGGCGGCGCCGGTGGTCGAGGCGACGGGCGTGTCCCACCCCGTGGGCGTCGTATGGGCGCCGCCGGAGCGGCCGGTGCGGCCGGCGCACGGGATGCGGGTCGATCCGGCGCTGCTGGCGCATGTGGCGGCAGTGGTGCGGCGGGCGCTGCGCGAGCAGACGGGTGATGTGCTGTGTTTCCTCCCCGGTGTCGGGGAGATCGGGCGGGTCGCCGGGGAGCTGGCCGGGGTGGACGCCGAGGTGCTGCAGGTACACGGGCGGGCGGCGGCCGAGGTGCAGGACGCGGTGCTGGCGGGCGGGAGCGGCGTACGCAGAGTGGTGCTGGCGACCTCGGTGGCGGAGTCCAGCCTGACCGTGCCGGGCGTGCGGGTGGTGGTGGACAGCGGGCTGGCGCGGGTGCCGCGGACGGATCATGCGCGCGGGCTCAGCGCGCTCGCGACCGTGCGGGCCTCCCGGGCGGCGGGCCGGCAGCGGGCCGGCCGGGCGGGGCGGGAGGCGCCGGGTGTGGTGTACCGCTGCTGGCCGGAGGGAGAGGACGGGCGGCTGCCGGCGTTCCCCGATCCGGAGATCAAGGTCGCCGATCTGACGGCGTTCGCCCTGCAGTCGGCCTGCTGGGGCGATCCGGCGGCGGCCGGTCTGGCGCTGCTCGATACGCCGCCTGCCGGTGCGCTGGCCGCGGCGCGGGAGGTGCTGACGGCGATCGGCGCGGTGGACGGAACCGGCCGGGCGACGGAGCGGGGCGTGCGTATGGCACGGCTCGGACTGCATCCGCGGCTGGCGCGCGCTTTGCTGGACGGCGCATCCGAGGTCGGCGTACGGCGGGCCGCGGAGGTGGTCGCCCTGTTGAGCGAGGAGCCGCCGCGGGCGTACGGGGACGATCTGGCGGCCGCGTGGCGCACCGCGCGACGGGGCGGCGACGCCTACGGAGCGAGGTGGCGGCAGGAGGCGCGGCGCCTGGCCTCGGCGGCCGGGGGGCCGCGGGCCGGCTCGGGTACGGGCGTCCACGGCGGATCCGGGGCGGACGCCGATGCGGGAGCCGGGGGCGGCGTGGCGGCAGCCGCCACCGATGATGCGGTCGCCGGGCTCATTGCGGCGTTGGCGTTCCCGGAGCGGGTGGCACGGGCCCGCGGGGCCGGGAGTTACCTCATGGCGTCCGGGACCGGGGCCGATCTGGCGGGGGCGGGTGCGGGTCCGGGGACGCAGGCCGGGTGGGGGCACCGCGCCGGCTCTTCGGGGGACGCCGGCGGGTCGGGGCTGCGGGATGCGGGGTGGCTGGCGGTCGCGGTGGCGGACCGGCCGGTGGCGGCGGTGTCCGCGCGGGTGCGGCTGGCGGCGGTGATCGATGAGGAGACGGCGTGTGCGGCGGCGCGGGCGTTGTACGCCTCGGGTGAGGAGGTGCGCTGGTCGGACGGGGATGTGGTGGCCAGGAGCGTGACCCGGCTGGGGGCGATCGAGCTGGCGGCCCGGCCGCTGGCCGCGCCGGACCCCGGGCTGCTGCGGGACGCGGTGGTGGCGGGGCTGCGGCGGGAGGGGTTCGGTCTGCTGCGGTGGACGGCCGCCGCGACGTCGTTGCGGGAGCGGATGGCGTTTCTGCACCGGGAGTTGGGCGCGCCGTGGCCCGATGTCTCGGATGTGGCGCTGCTGGAGCGCGTCGAGGAGTGGCTGGGCGGGGAGCTCGGGCGGGCACGGCGGCGGGCCGATCTGGCGCGGGTCGATGCGGGGCAGGCGCTGTCCCGGCTGCTGCCGTGGGCGACCGGCGAGGCGGCTCGCTTCGATGAGCTGGCGCCGGAGCGTATCGAGGTGCCGAGCGGGTCGCGGGTACGGGTGGATTACGGTGGTGAGCAGCCCGTACTGGCCGTCAAACTGCAGGAGTTGTTCGGACTGCAGGCCTCGCCGCGGGTGGCCGGGGGGAGGGTGCCCGTGCTGGTGCATCTGCTGTCTCCCGCGGGGCGGCCGGCGGCCGTCACGGCGGATCTCGCGTCCTTCTGGCGGGACGGCTACCGGTCCGTACGCGCGGAGTTGCGCGGGCGTTATCCCAAGCATCCCTGGCCACAGGATCCTTCGGCGGCCGAGCCGACCCGGCATACGTCGGCGCGGCTCAAGCGGGGCTGAGGCCGGGGGTGACGGGGAACGGGAGCGGCTCACCGGTGGCATGTGTCCACGTTACGGGCGGCCACTGACAACGCCGTCGCCGGACGGCGGCGCGGAGGCGGGCCGGCAGGCGGGTGCGGCACGGGGGCGGCGGCCGCGGGCTTCGAGGTGCAGGCTCAGGGCGAGCAGTGCGGCGCCGAGAAGCAGGAATCCCCAGGGCAGGTAGCCGGTGAGCAGCAGCACGAGGGTGCGCTGCGACCTCACCAGGGCGACGGTGGAGTCGATGTAGTCGTCGCGCATCTTCACATGGCCGGCGAACGCGGTGACCTTGCCGCCGCCGGGCAGCAGATCGCCGCCGCGCAGCTCCTCCTGGTGGATTTCCTGGCCGTTGACGGGCGCGCCGGTGACCGGTTCCACCCAGAACGTCCGCTTGGTGGTGTACCAGCGGGTGGTGCCCATCTTCTCGACGGACTCAGGGGTGATGCCCTTGACCGGCATCTTCTTGGGGAGGGCGACCTTGGTCCAGGGGATGGTCTGCTCGAAGTAGTAGACCTCCAGGCCGTGGAAGGTGCGGGTCCCCTTGTAGTGGATGGGGGCCGAGGTGCGGGTCTGGGCGTCGAAGTAGTCGTAGTCGCGCTTCTCGGTGAGGAACGGCCACTTGTACTCGATGCCCTCGCGGCGTACGGGGTCGCCGTCGACCATCTCGCCGGTGGCGTGCACGGGCTCCTGGGAGTGTGCGTCGAAGATGTAGCGCTCGGGGATTTCGGAGACCATCTTGCCGTCGGGGCCGGCGACGTAGGACAGCGCGTCCCAGACGACGACGTCGCGGCCCGCGGACTGTTCGATGCGGTCGGAGGCGGCGACATCGCCCTTGAGGGTCTGCACGATGGTGACCTCGGGGACGCGCTCGGCCTTCATCGTCCCGTAGTTGAGGAGGGTGGCGGGCCTGGCCTCCAGGACCATGTCCTGGTACTGGCCGGGCGGGATCTTGGCGAGCCGTGGAAAGGCGTACCAGCGCATCAGCGGGGACAGGACGGTGAAGAACACGGCGAAGGCGAGCAGCACCAGGCTCGCCGGGCGGCGCATTCCTCGCGCTTGCCGGCGCCGGCCGGGGCCTGCGGTGGCGTTGTGGGCCGGGGGTTCGGGGGTTGTCCCACCGGTGGGCACGGTGCGGCGCATGGCGGTGGCCCTCCCTCAGGGGTGCTTGGGGACGGTGGTCAGCAGCGGCTTGGGGGAGGTGGTGCCGCTGGGTGCGCCGGTCGCCGTGAGGGTGAGGACGAGGGCGAGCGCCGCGGCCAGTCCGACCGCGGCTGCTGTCAGGGCGCGCATGGCCAGGCCTCCCGGAGAGCTGATACGGCGTCAGGGCGGTGGCACCGTAGCAACGGGCGGCCGAGATGAGAACACGTTGCACCGCCGTCCTGCCCTGGACGGAGGGCAGGACGGCGGTGCGGGGCCGGCGCGGAGGCCGGCCCGGCTGGTCGGCCGGGCCGGGGGGCCGGGCCGGGGCGGCCTGGCCGGTGGGGCGGTGACGGACCGGCCGCATGACGGACCGGCCGCGTGACCGACCACCGGCCGTGACGGACCGGCCGCGTGACGAACCGGCCGCATGACCGACCGGAGGGCCCGGTCAGGCGGCGCGGTCAGGAGACCCGGTCACCGGTCAGGAGGCGGCCGGGGCGGCGACCTTCAGCTTGACGGTGAGTACGGCGCCGTCGGCCGTGGTCAGCCGCAGCAGGAACGTGCCCGCGCGGGTGTCCGTGTAGATCTTCGGGAGCTTCAGCAGGCCGTCGGGGTCCGTGGTGAGCCCGGTGAGCGTGCGTACCGGCTTGTCCTTGTCGTCGCCGGTGGCCTCGGGGTCCTTGAAGTAGGGGCCCTCGTCGTTCTCCACGGGCTGCTCGGGGTCGTCGGTGACCATGGTCGCGGTGACCATCGCGCCGGCCGCGATCCTGCCCCGGTAGGTCGCCTTGACCTCGACGGCGTCCTCGGCGAAGGCATGGCCGGCGGTCGCCGTCAGCTCCTTGTCCGAGGTACGGGCGAGCCGGTCGGCCTTCGGGGCCGGCTTGGCCTTGACGGTGGCGCCGAAGGCGACGGCGGGGGCGGTGCGGCCCACGGCGGTGGCCCGGATGGTGAAGGCGCCGGCCTTGTCGCCCGCGCGCAGCCGGGGGGCGGTGCCGAGGCCGTCCTTGTCGGTGGTGACGGTGACGGTGGTGGCGTTGCCGGGGAAGCGGGCGTCGGTGGCGGCGGGGAGGGTGAAGCGGACAGGTGCACCGGCGACGGCCTTGCCCGCGGCGTCCTTGGCGCGTACCCGCGGCGACGCGGTGAACTCGGTGCCCGCGAGGGCGCTCAGGTCCTGGTCGCCGACCCGTTCGAGAGCCGTGAGCCGGGCGGGCCCGGTGGGGGGCTTGGGTGCGGGCTCCGGCTTGGGCGTACCCGTGCCGCCGGGGGTGTGGCCGGTGTTGCCCGGCGTGTGGCCGGTGTTGCCCGGCCCCCCGGGCCTGCCGTGGTTCTGCTGCCCCTTGCCGGGCTTGCCGGCGTCCGTACCCGATGATCCACCGGAACCCGGCTTCCTGCCGGGCGTACCGGAGCCGTTGCCGTGCCGCGCACCGCCGCCGGTCCGGCCCTCGCCGTCACCGCCGGTCCGGCCGTCGCCGCCCCGGTGCACCGGAAGGACGCCCCGGCCGTCCGGGACCTCGTGGGTGCCGTGGCGGTAGAACGCGTACCAGGACAGCACCGTCCGCAGATAGTCCTCGGAGTCGTTGTAACCGAGGACCGCCCGGTCCAGGTCGGCCTGGGACGACAGATCGCGGCCGCCGGCGCAGAGGTAGCGGCCCGCGGCGAGCGCGGCGTCGAAGACGTTGTTGGGGTCCTTCTTGCCGTCGCCGTTGCCGTCGGCGCCCCAACCGGTGCCGTCGGGGCCGCCCTTGGACCAGGTGGAGGGGATGAACTGCATCGGGCCCACGGCACGGTCGTGGGTGCGGTCGCCGTCGTAGCGGCCGCCGTCGGTGTCGGTGATCAGGGCGAAGCCGTGGCCGTTGAGCTGCGGGCCGAGGATCGGCTGAAGGGTGGTGCCCTCGGCGTCGACCGCGCCGCCGCGCGCCTGCCCGGACTCGACCTTGCCGATGCCGGCGAGCAGTTGCCAGGGCAGCCGGCAGCCCGGATCGGACGCGTCGACCGTGGACGCGGCCTTCTTGTACGCGGCGAGGACGGTGGCGGGCAGGCCGGCCTCTGCGGGGCCGGTGCCGATGGCGGTGCCCTGGCCGGTGCCGTGGCCGGTGCCGTGCGCTTCGTGGTGCGGTAGCGGCCTGTTGAGCGGCGGCCGGTCGGTGAAGTAGGCCGAACCACCGTCGATGGGGGTCCCGGCGGGCGGGGCCGGATCCTGCTTCCCGGCGGCCGCGACCTCGGTGGCGGCCGGCCCCTGAGAGGCGGTCAGGGCGGCGACCACCAGGGCCGCCACGGCCGTTGAGGCCGCTCCCCTTTGGAACCGCCTTCGGAATGTGGCTGCCATATGTGGTCCCCTCCGCGTTGCCCTACCGCGCCCATGACGCGGTATCGCGCTCCCCAGCGCTCCAACTCAGGCGAGACTACGACAACTCGGGCCCGGCATCTACCACCAACATCGGACACATAATGATCCGAAACGACCGAGGAGGGCGCCGCGCCATTCGCGCTCCGCCATGCCGCCGGGCTGCGGCTGCGGCTGAGCGTCTGGCTCGCGCTGTGCGTGCTGGGCGGCGCGGTACACCGCACCCTGCGGGCGCATGGCGTGTACGGCCCGGCGGCGGGCCGGTTCGACCACCTGCCGGCCGTGCTCTTCGGCGCGGGCGCGGGGCTCGCTGCCGGGCTGTTGTGGTCTGCGGCGGGCGTACGTCTGCTGGTGTGGCGGGAGCGCCGCTCCCGGCTTCTCCCCCGTCCTCCGGCAGCCCGCACGGCGGCCTCGGCGGCGGCCGGTACGACGACGGCGGGCCCGGAGGCCATGTCCACCCGGACGGCACCCGAACCCGCCGACCGACGCCACCGGTGAGGGACCGGCACGGCGGACGCAGCGGAGCGGGCGAGGGCGGCCGGAGCGGGGCGGGCGAACACGGCCGGAGCGGAGCGGGCGGTGCGCGCCCGCTCCGGCCGTCGCTCCGGCCTCTGCCGTGCTCAGTGCGCCGCCGACTCCCAGTCCTTGCCGGAGCCGACCGAGACATCCAGCGGGGCGCTCAGTTCGGCTGCCGCGGCCATCTCCCGGCGGAGCAGTTCCTCGACCTTCTTGCGCTCGCCGGGGGCGACCTCGACGACGATTTCGTCATGGACCTGGAGCAGCATCCGGGACTGGAGCTCCGCGGCCCGCAGCGCCGCGTCGACCCGCAGCATCGCGATCTTGACGATATCGGCGGCGGTGCCCTGGATCGGGGCGTTCAGCGCCATCCGCTCGGCCATTTCGCGGCGCTGGCGGTTGTCGCTGTTGAGGTCGGGGAGGTAGCGGCGGCGGCCGAGCATCGTCTCGGTGTAGCCGGTGGCGCGGGCCTCCTCCACCACACGCTGGAGGTAGTCGCGCACCCCGCCGAACCGCTCGAAGAAGTTGTCCATCAGCTTGCGGGCCTCGTCCGGCTGGATGCCCAGCTGCTGGGAGAGGCCGAACGCCGACAGGCCGTACGCCAGGCCGTAGGACATCGCCTTGATCTTGCGGCGCATCTCCGGGTCGACCTTGGTCTTGTCGACGGAGAAGACATGGGAGGCGACGGTGGTGTGCAGGTCCTCGCCGGAGGTGAACGCCTCGATCAGGCCCTCGTCCTCGGAGAGGTGTGCCATCACCCGCAGTTCGATCTGGCTGTAGTCGGCGGTCAGCAGCGACTCGAAGCCCTCACCGACGACGAAGCCGCGGCGGATCGCCCGGCCCTCGTCCGTACGCACGGGGATGTTCTGCAGGTTGGGGTCGGTGGAGGACAGCCGGCCGGTGGCGGCCACGGTCTGGTTGAAGGTGGTGTGGATCCGGCCGTCGGCGCCGATGGTCTTGATCAGGCCCTCGACGGTCGTGCGCAGTTTGGCCTGCTCACGGTGCCTGAGCATGATCACCGGGAGTTCGTTGTCGGTCTGCGCCGCCAGCCAGGCGAGGGCATCGGCGTCGGTGGTGTAGCCCGTCTTGGTCTTCTTGGTCTTGGGCAGGCCCAGCTCGCCGAAGAGGACTTCCTGCAGCTGCTTGGGCGAACCGAGGTTGAACTCATGGCCCGCGGCGGCATGCGCTTCCTTGACGGCCTGCTGCACCGCGCCCGCGAACTGCTGCTCCATCCGCTCCAGCCGGCCCCGGTCCGCGGCGATACCGGCCCGCTCCATCCGGGCCAGCAGCTCGCTGGTCGGCAGCTCCACATCGCGCAGCAGCCCGGACGCGCCGACCTCCGCCAGCTTCGCCTCGAAGGCCGTCCCCAGGTCGAGGACCGTACGGGCCTGTCCCATCAGGGCGTCCGCCTCGGCCTCCTCGTCCGCGCCGAACGCCAGCTGGCCGTCGCCCGCCGCGGCCGGGGCGAGATCCCGTCCCAGGTATTCGAGGGACAGCGCGTCCAGCGCGAAGGAGCGGCGGCCGGGCTTGACCAGGTAGGCGGCCAGGGCGGTGTCCGTGGTGACGCCCTCGATGCGCCAGCCGTGCTCGCCGAAGACCCGCATCAGGCCCTTGGCGTTGTGCATCACCTTGGGGCGGGCGGCGTCCGCGCTCCAGGCGGCGAAGGCCTGCTCATCGGCCTCGTCGAGCTGGGACGGGTCGAACCAGGCGGCCGGGCCGCCGGGAGCGGCCAGCGCCACCTCGGCGACGCTGCCGCTGCCCAGCGTCCACACATCGACCGTGGCCACGCCGAGCGGTCCCGTGCCGTGTTCGGCCAGCCACGGAGCGAGTTCGCCGGTGCCGAGGACCGTGCCGTCCACCTCGACGCCGGGCGCCGGGGACGTCTCCTCGGCGGCCTCGGCCGCTCCGGGGTCGACGGCGTGCAGCCGGTCGCGCAGGCCCTGGTTGCGGATCTCCAGCCCGTTGAGAAACACCGTGAGCGCCTCACGGTCGTACGCCTCGCGGGTCAGCTCCGCCGGGCCGCAGGGCAGCTCGACATCGCGCACCATCTCCGTGAGCCGGCGGTTGAGCTTCACGGCCTCCAGATGCTCGCGGAGGTTGGCGCCCGCCTTGCCCTTGACCTCCTCGGCGCGCTCCACCAACTCCGCGAACGAACCGAATTGGTTGATCCACTTCGTGGCGGTCTTCTCGCCGACGCCCGGGATACCGGGGAGGTTGTCGGACGGGTCGCCGCGCAGCGCGGCGAAGTCGGGGTACTGCGCCGGGGTCAGGCCGTACTTCTCGAAGACCTTCTCCGGGGTGAAGCGCGTCAGCTCGGAGACGCCCTTGGTGGGGTAGAGGACCGTGACGTCGTCGGAGACCAGCTGGAAGGAGTCGCGGTCGCCCGTGACGATCGAGACCTCGAAGCCCTGCGCGGTGGCCTGCTCCGTGAGCGTGGCGATGACGTCGTCGGCCTCGAAGCCCGCGACCGCGAACCGCTTGACATGCATCGCGTCGAGCAGCTCGCCGATCAGCTCGACCTGGCCCTTGAACTCGTCGGGCGTCTTGGAACGGTTCGCCTTGTAGTCGGCGAACTCCTCGGAGCGCCAGGTCTTGCGCGAGACGTCGAAGGCCACCGCGAAATGCGTGGGCGCCTCGTCGCGCAGGGTGTTCGCGAGCATCGACGCGAAGCCGTAGATCGCATTGGTCGGTTGTCCCGTGACGGTCGTGAAATTCTCCACGGGCAGGGCGAAGAACGCCCGGTATGCCATGGAATGCCCGTCCATCAGGAGCAGATGGGGACGGCCGCCCGCCGTCGCCTGCCCGCCGGTCGCTTCGCTCTTCTTCGCTGCCTTTGCTGCCACGCCCCCGATCCTGCCACGCCCCACTGACAATCCCCGCCGCGACGGCCACGGCTCCCCGCCGGACCGGGTCCCGTCCCTGTTTCCCGTCCCCCGCGTCCCCCACGTCCCCCACGTCCCCCGCCGGACGCCGCCCCCGACCGCTCCGCACTCCCCGCCCGCCCCGCGGAGCCGCACCCCCTCGCCCCTACACCGCCCCACATGTCCGTGACAGGATCTGATGCGTACGGCAACGATCCGCCGCGCCCGGCGGAGCGAGCATCAGCTCACGGCTCAAGGGAGAGCGCCATGGCAGGCAAGCCGCCCGCATCGGACCCCGTCCAGGACGCGCCCGAGGTCAGCGAACCCGAGCACTTTGCCGTGGGCCTGCCGGCCATCACCCACGCCCTGCGCATCTCCCAGCAGCAGATGGGCGTACGCCGTACCGCCCTCACCCTCCTGCGCGTCAACCAGCCCGACGGCTTCGACTGCCCCGGCTGCGCCTGGCCCGAACCCGACAAGCCGCACACCGCCGAATTCTGCGAGAACGGCGCCAAGGCCGTCGCCGAAGAGGCCACCCTGCGCCGCGTCACCCCGGACTTCTTCGCCGCCCACTCCGTCGCCTCCCTCGCGACCCGCAGCGGCTACTGGCTCGGCCAGCAGGGCCGCCTCACCCACCCCATGTACCTGGCCGAGGGCGCCGACCACTACGAGCCGGTGACCTGGGAGCGGGCCTTCGACATCGTCGGCGAGGAGCTGACCGCCCTCGACTCCCCCGACGAGGCCGTCTTCTACACCTCCGGCCGCACCAGCAACGAGGCCGCCTTCCTCTACCAGCTCTTCGCCCGCGAATTCGGCACCAACAACCTCCCCGACTGCTCCAACATGTGCCACGAGTCATCGGGCTCCGCCCTGACGGAGACCATCGGCATCGGCAAGGGCAGCGTCCGGCTGGAGGACCTCTACCAGGCCGACCTGATCATCGTCGCCGGGCAGAACCCGGGCACCAACCACCCGCGGATGCTCACCGCCCTGGAGAAGGCCAAGGCCGGCGGCACGAAGATCATCTCGATCAATCCGCTGCCCGAAGCCGGCCTGGAACGCTTCAAGAACCCGCAGACCCCGCGCGGCCTGGCCGGCGGCGGCACCGCGCTCACCGATCTCTTCCTCCAGGTCCGCCTCGGCGGCGACCAGGCGCTCTTCCGCGCCCTCAACCGCCTCGTCCTCGAGACCGACGGCGCCCTCGACGAGGACTTCATCCGCACACACACCCACGGCTTCGAGGAGTTCGCGCGCACGGCCCGCGCCGACGACGACTGGGACGAGACGCTGCGCGCCACCGGCCTGACCCGCGAGGAGATCGACCGGACCCTGGCCATGGTCCTCGGCTCGCGCCGCACCATCGTGTGCTGGGCGATGGGCCTGACCCAGCACAAGCACTCCGTCCCCACCATCCAGGAAGTCGTCAACTTCCTCCTGCTGCGCGGCAACATCGGCCGCCCCGGAGCCGGCGTCTGCCCCGTACGCGGCCACAGCAACGTCCAGGGCGACCGCACCATGGGCATCTTCGAACGGCCCGCGCCCGCCTTCCTCGACGCCCTGGAGAAGGAGTTCGGCTTCGCCCCGCCCCGCGAGCACGGACTCGACGTGGTCCGCGCCATCCGCGCACTGCGCGACGGACAGGCCAAGGTGTTCTTCGCGATGGGCGGCAACTTCGTCTCCGCCACCCCGGACACCGACGTCACCGAGGCCGCCATGCGCCGCGCCCGGCTGACCGTCCATGTCTCCACCAAGCTCAACCGCTCGCACGTCATCACCGGCGCCCGTGCGCTGATCCTGCCGACCCTCGGCCGTACGGAACGCGATCTGCAGACCGGCCCGGACGGGAAGCGCACCGCACAGTTCGTGACCGTCGAGGACTCCATGGGCATGGTGCACGCCTCCCGCGGCCGTCTGGCGCCCGCCGACCCCGGCCTGCTCTCCGAGCCTGCCATCGTCGCCCGCCTGGCCCGCCGCGTCCTGGGCCCGGACAGCCGCACCCCCTGGGAGGACTTCGAAAAGGACTACGCGACAATCCGCGACCGCATCGCCCATGTCATCCCGGGCTTCGAGGACTTCAACACCAAGGTCGCCCGCCCCGGCGGCTTCGCCCTCCCGCACGCCCCCCGCGACAGCCGCAGCTTCCCCACCGCCACCGGGAAGGCCAACTTCACCGCCGCACCCGTCGAATACCCCGCCGTCCCCGAGGGCCGGCTGCTGCTGCAGACGCTGCGCTCCCACGACCAGTACAACACCACCATCTACGGCCTCGACGACCGCTACCGCGGCATCAAGAACGGCCGCCGCGTCGTCCTCGTCCACCCCGATGACGCCCGCGAACGAGGCCTGGCCGACGGGGCGTACGCCGACCTGGTCAGCGAATGGACGGACGGCAGCGAGCGGCGCGCGGCCGGCTTCCGCGTCGTGCACTACCCGACGGCCCGCGGCTGCGCGGCCGCCTACTACCCCGAGACCAATGTCCTCATCCCGCTCGACCACACCGCCGACACCAGCAACACCCCCGCCGCGAAGTCCCTCGTGATCCGTCTGGAGAGCCCCCGCGAGGACTGACCGCCAAAGGACCGACCGCCAGAACTGACCGCCACCCGCCCGTCCGGCGGGAACAACAACCCCGCGCCGAGCGCTTGCTCAGCGGCCTGATAGGAACAGGCACGGATCGACGACGATCACGGGCGAGCGAACGGAGCCGTAGGCATGGGTGAGCGCAGCACGACCAAGTTTCCACAGGAGGTCCTCGACCAGTGGGCCGGCCTCGGCCTCGACCTGCCCGCGTTCTTCTCCGCCGGACACCTCGGCGAACGGATGAGCGTCCAGGTCACCGAAGCCTCCCCCGACCGCATCGTCGGCACCATGCCCGTCGAGGGCAACACCCAGCCCTACGGGCTCCTGCACGGCGGCGCCTCCGCCGTCCTCGCCGAAACCCTCGGCTCCGTCGGCTCCATGCTGCACGGCGGACCCACCAAGATCGCGGTCGGTGTCGACCTCAACTGCACCCACCACCGCGCGGCCCGCTCCGGTCCGGTCACCGGCGTCGCCACCCCCGTACACCGCGGCCGGTCCACCGCCACCTACGAGATCGTCATCACCGACGAACACGACAAGCGGGTCTGCACCGCCCGCCTGACCTGCATGCTGCGCGACACGGACGCCGACGCCTACCGCAGCTGACCCACTACAGCAGGCGCACCACGGCAGGCGCACCACACCGGCCACCGCCACGGCCCCGCACCCGGCCCCCGGGTGCGGGGCCGCACGCATTCCCGTAACGCTGCGTCACACGGACGACCTACGGGGCCGGCCCCAACTCCCGTACCCCCCATGGGCCCCGGCGCCGCCGCACCCACCCCATCCGCTATCCGGACGCCGTTTCGTCACCGCACGCCCATCCCCCCACGGAAGTGCGAGTTCACCCTCCGCACCGCGTTCACCCTCCGGCGTAAGGACCATAACGGCATAACGCTCATCGAAGGTCATAACAAGAGCGTCACATCCTCGTCAGCGACTCTGCCGGTGCGGCGAACACCGCTCTAGAGTCACCGCCAGTCACCGCGCCGCCGGGCACGCTGCGAGCACGGACCCTTTACGGCCCGTACAGCCCGGCGAGCGAAACGGCCATGCGACAGACGTGGCCGCGCCAGGGAAAGGACTGATCGTGCATCACCGTTCCTTGCTCATTCTCACCACCGCAGTCACCACCGGCGCCCTCACGCTCTCCGCGTGCGGCTCACGCGGCGACGACAACAAGAGCGGCGCAGGAAAGACCACCGTCGTGATCGGCCTCGACGCCCCCACCACCGGCGAACTCTCCGCGCTGGGCCTGGGCATCCGCAACTCCGCCCAGCTCGCCGTCGACACGGCCAACAAAGCCGGCGAGGTCAAGGGCGTCACCTTCAAGCTCGAAGCCCTCGACGACAAGGCCCTGCCCAACGTCGGCCAGCAGAACGCCACCAAACTCGCCGGCGACAAGGCCGTCCTCGGCATCGTCGGCCCCCTCAACTCCGGCGTCGCCCAGTCCATGCAGCAGGTCTCCCAGCAGAACGACCTCACGCTGATCTCCCCGGCGAACACCACTCCCGACCTCACCCAGGGCAAGGACTGGAAGCAGAACAAGCGCGTCCGCCAGTTCCCCACCTACTTCCGCACCGCGACCACCGACGAGGTGCAGGGCGCCTTCGACGGCCAGTACGCGTGGGAGAAGATGAAGGCCAAGAAGGCCTACGTCATCGACGACCAGAAGACCTACGGCGTCGGTCTCGCCTCCTCCTTCAAGGACCAGTTCAGCAAGCTCGGCGGCAAAATCGCCGGCACCGAACACGTCAGCCCCGACGACCGTGACTTCAAGGCCGTCGTCTCCAAGGTCAAGTCCGCCAAGCCCGACCTGGTCTTCTACGGCGGCGAGTACCCCGCGTCCGGCCCCCTCAGCCAGCAGCTCAAGGACGGCGGCGTCACCGCCCCGCTGATGGGCGGCGACGGCATGTACAGCGGCGACTACATCAAGCTCAACAAGAAGGCACAGGGCGACTACGCCTCCTCCGTCGGCAAGCCCGTCGAGCAACTCCCCTCCGCCAAGAAGTTCATCGCCGGCTACAAGGCAGCCGGCTTCAAGGAGGCCTACGAGGCCTACGGCGGCTCCACCTACGACGCGACCTGGGCCGTTGTCCAGGCCGTCAAGAAGGTCGTCGAGGGCAACAGCGGCAAGCTCCCCGACGACGCCCGCAAGCAGGTCGTCGACGCCATGAACAAGGTCACCTTCGACGGCGTCACCGGACCCATCGCCTTCGACAAATACGGCGACACCACCAACACCATGATCACCGCGTACCAGGTCGACAAGGGCGTCTGGGCCTCCCGCTTCAGCGCCGAATTCAAGAAGTTCGACAAGAGCTGACCGACCGCACCACCACACCACCCCGGGCCGCGCCAGGGCGCACGAACGACCCTGGCGCGGCCCGCGGCACACCGGGCACCCCGGATTCCCCTCGCTCCCGCCCGGCCCGGATCCCTCACTCCCCCTGGCCTGGGCCCCGCACTCTCCCGGGCCGGATCCCCGACTCCCGTCGGGCCTGGATCCCTCACTCCCCTCAGGCCGGGATCCCCCACTCCCCTCAGGACTGGATCCCCCACTCCTGTCCGGCCGGGATCCCCCACTCCCCTCAGCCCGGACCCCTCACTCCCACCCAACGGAGGCCCTGCGGTGAGCGAACTGCCGCAACAGCTGGCCAACGGACTCATCCTCGGCGCGATGTACGGACTCATCGCGATCGGCTACACGATGGTCTACGGAATCGTCCAGCTCATCAACTTCGCCCACGGCGAGATATTCATGGTCGGCGGCTTCGGAGCGCTCAGCGTCTTCCTCGCCCTGCCGGCCGGCACCTCACTCGCCCTCGCCCTGCCGGTCATGCTCCTCGGCGGCATCGCCGTATCCGTCCTCGTCGGCATCGCCGCCGAACGATTCGCCTACCGCCCGCTGCGCGGCGCCCCCCGCCTCGCTCCCCTCATCACCGCCATCGGCCTGTCCATCGCCCTCCAGCAAGCCATCTGGAAGTGGTACCCCGACGGCAAACAGGCCCGCGTCTTCCCCCAGTTCAAGGGCCACTCCTTCGACATCCTGGGCGCCACGGTCCAACGCGGCGACGTCTTCGTCCTGATCGCCGCCCCCGCCTGCATGATCGCCCTCGGCTTCTTCGTCGCCAGGACCCGCAGCGGCCGCGCCATGCAGGCCACCGCCCAGGACCCCGACACCGCCAAACTCATGGGCATCAACACGGACCGCATCATCGTCCTCGCCTTCGCCATCGGCGCCGCCTTCGCCGGCGTCGCCGCCGTCGCCTACGGGCTGCGCACCGGCGAGGTGCAGTTCCGCATGGGCTTCATCATGGGCCTCAAGGCCTTCACCGCAGCCGTCCTCGGCGGCATCGGCAACATCTACGGCGCCATGCTCGGCGGCATCGTCCTCGGCATCGCCGAAGCCCTCGCCACCGCCTACATCGAAGAGATCCCCGGCATGCAGCAATTCGGCGGCGGAGCCTGGAAGGACGTCTGGGCCTTCGTCCTCCTCATCCTCGTACTCCTCCTGAGACCACAAGGCCTCCTGGGCGAACGCGTCGCGGATCGGGCGTGATAGCGATGACCACTCACACCACCACACCCCCCGCCCGCGGACTGATACCCCTGCCCGCACGCACCGCACGCCTCACCACCGCCACGGGCGCCCTCGCCACCGCCGTCTCCACCGGTCTCCCCTGGACCTGGAGCAGCGACTTCCCGGGCGACCTCACCTACTACGGCTCCCCCGCCGGCCTGCAGATCATCACCCTCGCCGGCGGCATCCTCACCCTCCTCCTCGCCACCTCGGCACTCGGCATCCGGGGCCTCCAATGGCTCACCCCCGCAGGACGCCACGCCCCCACCCTCCTCGCCGCCCTCGCCACCTTCGCCGCCACCTGGTTCACCCTCATCGCCATCGCCGTCCAGCTCGGCGGACTGGTCAACCTCGAACCCGGCGGCGTCCTCGCCGGCACCGCCTCCCTCCTCACCCTCGCCGGCGCCCTCGCACTACCCCCCGACCGGACCACCGGCCGGCCACCCGCAAGCCCCTGGCAGCGCTTCACCGCCACCCTCGCCGCCGTCCCCCTGCGGCGCCGCACCCGCGAACTCCCCTCCTGGGCCGAGATCCTGATCATCGCCGCCGCCTTCGCCGCCGGTCTGACCGCCTTCACCTACGGCATCGACACCGACGACGGCGCTCCCTTCGTCGGCTACCTGATCTTCATGGCGCTCGCCCTCCCCGCCGTCAACCGGGCCGGACTCCTCGCCCGCCTCACCGCACTCACCCACACCCACCGCGGCGTCGCCCTCGGCGCGGCCTTCCTCGCCGCCGCCTGCTTCCCCTTCACCCAGGACACCGACCAGTACACGATCATCGGGGCCAACATCCTGATCTTCGCGACCGTCGCCCTCGGCCTCAACGTCGTCGTCGGCCTGGCCGGCCTCCTCGACCTCGGATACGTCGCCTTCCTCGGCGTCGGCGCCTACGCGGCCGCCCTCGTCTCCGGCTCCCCCGAATCCGCCCTCGGACTCCGCTTCCCCTTCTGGGCGGCCCTGCTCACCGGCGCCGCCGCCTCCCTCGTCTTCGGCGTCCTCATCGGCGCCCCCACCCTCCGCCTGCGCGGCGACTACCTCGCCATCGTCACCCTCGGCTTCGGTGAGATCTTCCGCATCGCCATGCTCAACCTCAACGGCACCACCGGCCCCGACATCACCAACGGCGCCATGGGCATCCCCAACATCCCCAACCTCGAAATCTTCGGCTTCAACCTCGGCGAACCCCACAACATCCTCGGCATCCCCCTCGCCACCTACGGCAACTACTACCTGCTGATGATCCTCGTGACCGCCTTCGTCGTCCTCGTCTTCCGGCGCGCCGCCGCCTCCCGCATCGGCCGCGCCTGGATCGCCATCCGCGAGGACGAAACCGCCGCCATCGCCATGGGCATCAACAGCTTCCGCCTCCGCCTCCTCGCCTTCGCCCTCGGCGCATCCCTCGCCGGACTCGCCGGCACCGTCCACGCCCACGTCGTCACCACGGCCACCCCCGAACAATTCCAGTTCGCCGGCCCCCAACCCCCCAACTCCGCCTTCCTCCTCGCCGCCGTCATCCTCGGCGGCATGGGCACCCTCAGCGGCCCCCTCGTCGGCGCCGCCCTCCTCTTCCTCATCCCCGCCAAACTCGACTTCCTCCAGGACTACCAACTCCTCCTCTTCGGCATCGCCCTCGTCCTCCTCATGCGCTTCCGCCCCGAAGGCCTCATCCCCGACCGCAGAAAACAACTCGAATTCCGCGAAACCGGCCAACTCGACGTACCCGAACAGCGCCTCCCCGACGCAGACGCCACCCTCGGCGCCACCCAGGCAAAGGCGTGACGACATGACCACACCACCCACCCTCGCACCCGCCACTGACACCGACACCGTCCTGCGAGCCGACGGCGTCACCATGCGCTTCGGCGGACTCACCGCCGTACGCGACGTCAGCCTCACCGTCGGCACCGGCGAAATCGTCGGCCTCATCGGCCCCAACGGAGCCGGAAAAACCACCTTCTTCAACTGCCTCACCGGCCTCTACGTGCCCACCAAAGGCACCGTCAGCTACCGAGGCACCCGCCTCTCCCGCAAACCCCACCTCGTCACCCAGGCCGGCGTCGCCCGCACCTTCCAGAACATCCGCCTCTTCGCCAACATGACCGTCCTCGAAAACGTCCTCGTCGGACGCCACACCCGCACCAAGGAAGGCCTCTGGTCAGCTCTGCTGCGCGGCCCCGGCTTCAAAAAAGCCGAGCGCACCAGCGAGGAACACGCCATGGAACTCCTGGAATTCACCGGACTCGCCCACCAACGCGACCACCTCGCCCGCAACCTCCCCTACGGCGAACAACGCAAGCTCGAAATCGCCCGCGCCCTCGCCAGCGAACCCGGACTCCTGCTCCTGGACGAACCCACCGCCGGCATGAACCCCCAGGAAACCCGCGCCACCCAGAACCTCGTCCGCGCCATCCGCGCGCAAGGCACCGCCGTCCTCGTCATCGAGCACGACATGCGCTTCATCTTCAACCTCTGCGACCGCGTCGCCGTCCTCGTCCAAGGACAGAAACTCGTCGAAGGCACCGCCGAGGTCGTCCAGGCCGACGCCCGCGTCATCGCCGCCTACCTCGGCACACCCGTCGACGCCATGACCACACCGGACGGGCCACCCCCACCGGACCAGCCGCCCCAGGGACACACCGGAGACACCGGAGACACCCCATGACCGCACTGCTCCAAGTCGAGGACCTCCGCGTCGCCTACGGCAAGATCGAAGCCGTCAAAGGCATCTCGTTCTCCGTCGAAGCAGGAGAGGCCGTCACCCTCATCGGCACCAACGGCGCCGGCAAAACCACCACCCTGCGCACTCTCTCCGGCCTCCTCAAACCCCTCGCCGGCAAGATCACCTTCGACGGCGAACCCCTCAACGGCGTCCCCGCCCACAAGATCGTCGAGCACGGCCTCGCCCACTCCCCCGAAGGCCGCCGCCTCTTCCCCCGCCTCACCATCGCCGAAAACCTCCAGCTCGGCGCCTTCCTCCGCAAGGACACCGCCGGCATCGACGCCGACATCCAGCGCGTCTACGACCTCTTCCCCATCCTCGGCGAACGCAGCAAACAAGCCTCCGGCACCCTCTCCGGCGGCGAACAGCAAATGCTCGCCATGGGCCGCGCCCTCATGTCCCGCCCCAAACTCCTCATGCTCGACGAACCCTCCATGGGCCTCTCCCCGATCATGATGCAGAAGATCATGGAAACCATCCGCGAACTCCGCTCCCAAGGCACCACCATCCTCCTCGTCGAACAGAACGCACAGGCCGCGCTCTCCCTCGCCGACCAGGGACACGTCATGGAAATCGGCCGCATCGTCCTCTCCGGCAGCGGCGCCTCCCTCCTCCACGACGAATCCGTCCGCAAGGCCTACCTCGGCGAGGACTGACCCGCACCGCGCCTGAACGCGAGCGGCCCCGCACCGAAGACACTCGGTACGGGGCCACTCGCACGCTCAGCACGAAACCGGCTGCCCTGGCTACTGGTCCTTCTGCTGCTCCTTCTGCTGCTTCTTCTCCTCGGCGTCCTCGATGACCGCCTCGGCGACCTGCTGCATCGACAGCCGCCGGTCCATCGACGTCTTCTGGATCCACCGGAACGCAGCCGGCTCCGTCAGCCCGTACTGCGTCTGCAGAATGCTCTTCGCCCGGTCCACCAGCTTCCGCGTCTCCAGCCGCTGCGTGAGGTCCGCGACCTCCTGCTCCAGCGTCTTCAGCTCGGTGAACCGGCTCACCGCCATCTCGATCGCCGGAACCACATCCGTCTTCGAGAACGGCTTCACCAGATACGCCATCGCGCCCGCATCCCGCGCCCGTTCCACCAGCTCACGCTGCGAGAACGCGGTCAGCATCAGCACCGGCGCGATGCTCTCCTCGGCGATCTTCTCCGCCGCCGAGATACCGTCCAGCACCGGCATCTTCACGTCCAGGATCACGAGATCGGGACGGTGCTCCCGGGCCAGCTCCACGGCGGTCTGCCCGTCCCCGGCCTCACCGACGACGGTGTAGCCCTCTTCCTCCAGCATCTCTTTGAGGTCGAGACGGATGAGGGCCTCGTCCTCGGCGATCACGACGCGCGTGGTCAGCGGCGGGACGTGCGACTGATCGTCATCGGCGACGGGCTGCTCGGGCTCGGCGGCGCTCACGGGACTCCTCGTTCAGGCAGGTGGTGCCCCATGAGCCTACCTAGCTCCTGTAGGGTAGGACCACGCAGGGCAGCAGGTATCCTTCCTTTCTAAGGCCCCAGTACTCCAACTGGTTAGAGAGGCGGCTCTCAAACAGCCGAAAGTGTGGGTTCGAATCCCACCTGGGGCACTTTCTCTTCGATTCGAAGGTCGCGTTAGCGATATCCGCCGTCACCCTTTCCGGTGACGGGATCGGCGAAAGCCCATCACTGGGCACCACCGCCATCAGGCTCGCATTCATGTACGACCGGGAAACCCGCGAGCACGCCCTCGCCCTCATCGCCCAAGGCCGCAGCCTCAACGCAGTGAGCATGCGGACCGGGATATCCCGGTCTGCAATCCGCTCCTGGCAGACCCGCATCGAGCCCCTCTCGCGCAAGACGGAATGCCCGCGATGCGAGCGAGTTCCGCGACTTCCTGAGGCAGCTACGGCATACGCGTACTTACTCGGCCTCTATCTCGGCGACGGCTGCCTCAGCAGACAGCCTCGACGGCACGGATATGCCCTGCGCATCGCCTGCGCGGATGCCTGGCCAGGACTGATCGTCGCGTGCCGCGAGACGGTAAAGGCCGTCCGCCCCATGAACAGCGTGTGCGTCATCCAGCGCGAGGGCTGCGTCATGGTGACGAGTTACAGCCATCATTGGCTTTGTCTCTTCCCTCAGCACGGCCCCGGCAAGAAACACGAGCGGCCGATCGCCCTCGAAACGTGGCAGCAGCACATCGTGGACGAGCACCCCTGGGAGTTCCTCCGCGGGCTCATCCACTCCGACGGCTGCCGGATCACCAACTGGACGACTCGTTTGGTACGCGGCGAGCGCAAGCGCTACGAGTATCCGCGGTACTTCTTCACCAACATGTCCACCGACATCCTCCGGCTCTACACGGACACGCTCGACAAGCTCGGCGTCGAGTGGAAGCCCGCCCGGCAATCCCGCAGAGCGCAGAACATCTCCGTGGCCCGCAAAGACTCCGTCGCCCTCATGGACCGACACATCGGGCCGAAGTACTGACGGGGACGGCAGTCAGGTACCTCGGCCCAGCGGGAGCGCGGTGCGGGTGGGGCTACTTCGGGGAGTCGTCCTCGCCGATGTGGTGGACGCGGACGAGGTTGGTGGAGCCGGGGACTCCGGGCGGGGAGCCGGCAGTGATGATGACGACGTCGCCCTTCTGGCAGCGGCCGATCCGCAGAAGCTGTTCGTCGACCTGGGCGACCATCTCGTCGGTGGAGTTGACGGTCGGGCCGAGGAAGGTTTCCACGCCCCAGCTGACGTTGAGCTGGGAGCGGGTGGCCGGGTCGGGGGTGAAGGCCAGCAGCGGGATGGGCGAGCGGTAGCGGGAGAGGCGGCGGACGGTGTCGCCGGACTGGGTGAAGGCGACGAGGAACTTGGCGCCGAGGAAGTCGCCCATGTCGGCGGCGGCGCGGGCGACGGCGCCGCCCTGGGTGCGGGGCTTGTTGGCCTCGGTGAGTGGCGGGAGGCCCTTGGCGAGGAGGTCTTCCTCGGCGGCTTCGACGATGCGGCTCATCGTCTTGACGGTTTCGGTGGGGTATTTGCCGACGCTGGTTTCGCCGGAGAGCATGACGGCGTCGGTGCCGTCGATGACGGCGTTGGCGACGTCGGAGGCTTCGGCGCGGGTGGGGCGGGAGTTGTCGATCATCGAGTCGAGCATCTGGGTGGCGACGATGACCGGTTTGGCGTTGCGCTTGGCGAGTTTGATGGCGCGCTTTTGGACGATCGGGACGGTTTCCAGGGGCATTTCGACGCCGAGGTCGCCGCGGGCGACCATGATGCCGTCGAAGGCGGCGACGATGTCGTCGATGTTGTCGACGGCCTGGGGTTTTTCGACTTTGGCGATCACGGGGAGGAAGCGGTTTTCCTCGCGCATGATGCGGTGGACGTCTTCGATGTCGCGGCCGTTGCGGACGAAGGAGAGGGCGATGATGTCGGCGCCGTAGCGCAGGGCCCAGCGGAGGTCGTCCTGGTCTTTTTCGGAGAGGGCGGGGACGGAGACGGCGACGCCGGGGAGGTTGAGGCCCTTGTGGTCGGAGACCATGCCGCCTTCGATGACCTTGGTGCGGACGTGGGGTCCGTCGACACCGATGACTTCGAGGGTGACTTTTCCGTCGTCGACGAGGATGCGTTCGCCGGTGGTGACGTCGGTGGCGAGGCCGTGGTAGGTGGTGCCGCAGATCTGGCGGTCGCCTTCGACGGACGGTTCGACGGTGATGGTGAACTCGTCGTCGCGTTCGAGAAGTACCGGGCCTTCGCGGAATCGGCCGAGTCGGATCTTCGGACCTTGAAGGTCGGCGAGGATACCGACGTTGCGGAGGGTTTCTTCGGATGCTTTGCGTACCCGGTCGAACCGTGCTTCGTGCTCGGCGTAGGTGCCGTGGCTGAGGTTGAAGCGGGCGATGTTCATTCCGGCGTCGACGAGGGCTTTGATCTGCTCGTACGAGTCGGTGGCGGGTCCCAGTGTGCAGACGATCTTTGCTCGGCGCATGTTTCGACTCTATGACTTACCGGGCGGTAGGTAACGGTAGGGAAGTGACTGCTCAACGAGCGCTTGGTGAAAGGCTGTTGACAAGTAATGGAATGCGCGCGAGGGCGCTCCGATGAGCGGAATGTCATTCTCGTGCGCGTGGTCTCACAGTGCGGGACGGGTCATCGTAAAGCGTGCGTTGACGTGGGCGTGGACGGCCTGGCGCTGGGGTGCGAGGTCGAGGGCGGGGGCGGATTCCTGGGTGGCGCCGCCGTAACCGGCGAAGGAGCGCATGGCGGGGGCGGCGGGGGCGGTGTTCTCGGCGCCGAGGTCGGCGATTTCGAGGAGGGCGTCGAGGCGGGCGCCGAGTGCTTCGGCGTATTCGCGGGCGCGCTGGACGGCTTCGCGGACGGCTTGGGTGCGGGCGTTGCGGTGGGCGGGTGAGTCGGGGCGCAGGTCCCACCAGGGGCCGTCGACGCGGGTGAGGTCGAGGTCGGCGAGGCGGGTGGTGAGTTCGCCGAGGGCGGTGAAGTCGTTGAGGGTGGCGGTGTGGGTGACACGTCCGTGGTAGGCGCGGATGCGTTCGTGGCGGCCTTTCTCGGTGAGCTGGGGGGTGAGGCTGAAGGTGCCGGTTTCGAGTTTTTCGAGGGCGTCGCCGTAGCTCTTGATGAGGGTGAGGGCTTGTTCGTTGCGGCGGGTGAGGTCGGTGTGGGCGGCGGTGCGGTCGGTGCCGCGGGCGCTGATGGTGACGGCGATGCGGGCGATTTCCGGGTCGACGTCGAGGCCGGCTTCGCCGCGTACGGCGAGGCGGGGGGTGTCGGGGGTGCCGTACGGGAGGGCGGTGGGGGTGATGCCTGTGCCTGTGGTGGTGGGGGTGTCGTCGGTGGTCATGGGGGGCTCCGGGTTTCGGGGTGGGCGTGCGGTGCGTGGTTCGTGGTGCGTGATGCCTGGTTGAGGTGTCGGGGGTGGCCGTGGTCTCGTCCGGGTCCGCGGCTGCCCCGCCCCTGTGGGCCCGGCGCCGCGGCACGGAGTTGACGTGGGCGGGAGGCGCGGGGCGGGTCAGCGTCGGGGGACGAGGGTGGAGCCCTGGCGGGGGACCATGCCGGTGCGTCCCGTTGACGGCTGGGGGAGGCCGAAGGTGGTGAAGGCGGTGCGGGTGGGGAGGGGGTAGGGGGTGTTGTCGGTGAGGGAGTTGAGGATGGTGGCGCTGCGCCAGGCGGCGAGGCCGAGGTCGGGGGTGCCCACGCCGTGGGTGTGGGTTTCGGCGTTCTGGACGTAGACCGAGCCGGTGACGGCGGGGTCGAGGACGAGTCGGTGGTGTGCGTCGATGCGGGGGCGGGCGCCGGAATCGCGGCGTACGTAGGGGTCGATGGCGGCGAGCAGGGTGTCCATGCGGCGTTCGCGGTAGCCGGTGGCCAGGATGACGGCGTCGGTGGTGAGGCGGGAGCGGGTGCCTTGCTGGGTGTGGTCGAGGTGGAGTTCGACTTTGGTGGTGCCGACGCGGCCTGCGGTGCGGACGAAGACTCCCGGGGTGAGGGTGGCGTCGGGCCAGCCGCCGTCGAGGGTGCGGCGGTAGAGCTCGTCGTGGACGGCGCCGAGGGTGTCGTGGTCGATGCCTTTGTGGAGCTGCCACTGTCCGGGGACGAGGTCGTTGCGGACGCGTTCGGGGAGGGCGTGGAAGTAGCGGGTGTAGTCGGGGGTGAAGTGTTCGAGGCCGAGTTTGCTGTATTCCATGGGCGCGAAGGCGGGGGTGCGGGCGAGCCAGTGGAGGCCTTCGCGGCCGGCGGGGCGGGCGCGGAGCTGGTCGAGGAAGATTTCGGCGCCTGACTGGCCGGCGCCGATGACGGTGAGGTGGTCGGCGGCGAGCAGGCTTTCGCGGTGGTCGAGGTAGTCGGCGGAGTGGATGACGGGGACGGCGGGGGCTTCGGCGAGGGGGCGGAGCGGGACGGGGATGTGGGGGGTGGTGCCGATGCCGAGGACGAGGTGGCGGGCGTAGGTGCGGCCGAGGGCTTCGGCTTCGCCTTCCGCGTCGAGCTGGGTGAAGTCGACTTCGAAGACTTCGTGTTCGGGGTTCCAGCGGACGGCGTCGATCTGGTGGCCGAAGCGGAGAGCGGGGAGGTTTTCGCTGACCCAGCGGCAGTAGGCGTCGTATTCGGCGCGGTGGATGTGGAAGCGCTCGGCGAAGTAGAAGGGGAAGAGGCGTTCGCGGGTTTTGAGGTAGTTGAGGAAGGTCCAGGGGCTGGCGGGGTCGGCGAGGGTGACGAGGTCGGCGAGGAAGGGGACTTGGAGGGTGGCGCCGTCGATGAGGAGGCCGGGGTGCCAGTGGAAGGCGGGGCGCTGGTCGTAGAAGGCGGTGCGCAGGGGGGTGAGGGGGTGGGCGAGGGCGGCGAGGGAGAGGTTGAAGGGGCCGATGCCGATGCCGGCGAGGTCGAGGGGTTCGTCGGGGCTCGTGGTGTCGGTGGTGAGGGGGGTTTCGGGGTGCGGGGTGGTGCTCATCGGGGGGTGTGGCCTTCCACGAGTGTGAGGAGGGTGGTCAGGTCTCCGGGTTGGGTGTGGGGGTTGAGGAGGGTGGCTTTGAGCCAGAGGCCGGTGGGGGTGGTGGCGCGGCCGAGGACGGCCTGTCCGTCGGTGAGGAGGGTGCGCCGGATGGTGGCGAGGGTGGTGTCGTCGGTGCCGGCGGGGCGGAAGAGGACGGTGCTGAGGGTGGGGCGGGAGTGGAGTTCGTAGCGGGGGTGGGCCTCGATGAGGTCGGCGAGGGTCCGGGCGGCGGCGAGGGTGCGGTCGACGAGTTCGCCGAGGCCGTGGCGGCCGAGGGCTTTGAGGGTGACGGCGATTTTGAGGATGTCGGGGCGGCGGGTGGTGCGCAGTGAGCGGCTGAGCAGGTCGGGGAGGCCGGCTTCGGTGTCGTCGTCGGCGTTGAGGTAGTCGGCCTGGTGGGCGAGGGGGGCCAGGGTGGCGGGGCCGGGGACGGCGAGGAGGCCGGCCGCGACGGGTTGCCAGCCGAGTTTGTGCAGGTCGAGGGCGACGGTGTGGGCGCGGGCGAGGCCGTGGAGCGCGCTGCGGTGGGTGTCGCTGAAGAGGAGGGCTCCCCCGTAGGCGGCGTCGATGTGGAAGCGGGCACCGTGTCGTGCGGCGACGTCGGCGAGGGCGGGGAGGGGGTCGATGGCGCCGGAGTCGGTGGTGCCTGCGGTGGCGGTGAGGAGGACGGGTCCGGTGCGTCCGGCGAGGTTGGCGAGGCAGGTGTGGACGGTGTCGGGGGTGAGGATGCCGTCGGGGGTGGGGAGGGTGAGGGGTTCGGGGAGGCCGAGGAGCCAGGCGGAGCGGTGGATGCTGTGGTGGGCGTTGGCGCCGCAGACGACCTGGAGGGGGCGGGCGGGCCGGTGCGGGTCGGTCGCGGTGCCGTCGGGGGCGGCGGCTTCGCGGGCGAGGAGGAGGGCGAGCTGGTTGGATTCGGTGCCGCCGGTGGTGATCAGGGCGTCCGGCTCGGCGGCCCGGGGGTAGACCAGCGCGGCGAGTGCGCGGCTGGTGAGGGTCTCCAGTGCGGAGGCGGCGGGGGCCTGGTCCCAGGAGTCCATGGAGGGGTTGAGGGCGCCGGCGGCGAGGTCCGCGGCGGTGGCCAGGGCCAGTGGCGGGCAGTGCAGATGGGCGGCGCAGTGGGGGTCGGCGGGGTCGGCGGCGCCGGCGGCGAGGGTGTGGACGAGGGTGCGCAGGGCGGCGTGCGGGCCGGTGCCGTGGTCGGGGAGCAGGGGGTGGCAGGCGTCGTGTACGGCGCGGGTGACGGCGTCGGGGCCGCCGGGCGGGAGGGGGCCGGCGCGGTCCTCGGCGCCGGTGGTGAGGGCGTCGAGGACGGTGTCGAGGAGGGGGCGGAGTGCGCGGGGGCCGTTGGTGCCGCCTGCGAGGGCGGTGCCGGCAGGGGGCACAGTCATCAATGTGCTCTTCTGTCAGGGGAGTTGGGGCGTCGGTCCCATGCGGACGAGCCCTTAGGTGGCCCTAAGTTACTTTCCCTGTACAGCTGGTATCCACTGGTTGCGGTCATACCACCCGTAAGTGGTACGGGTGTACCGCAGATGTTCGGGTGCCTTCGGGTGCCGCCGGCCTGCCGGTGCGGCGGCACCCGAACCGTGAGCTAGGGGGTGTCGTTCCCGGCCGCGGCCCGTACCTGTAGCGCCCTGCGCAGATCGTCGAGCTGGTCGGTGAGCTTGCGGCGAAGTGCGGGGGTCGGGTCGCCGTCGGTGAGACAGGCCTCGCCGAGCTGGAGGGTGTGGTCCTCGACGAAGACGGCGGGGAAGGCGTGGCGGCCGGCGGCTTCGGCGAGGGCGGGGCCGCGGGCGGCGGCGAGAGCGGGGACGTCGGTGAAGTAGCGGGTGACGTAGGGGCGGAGCAGGTCGAGCTGTTCGGGGGCCCAGAAGCCGTCGGCGGTGGCGGTGAAGAGGTAGTTGGAGAGCGCGGTCTTGTCGTCGGTGGTGAACAGGGCGTCCCAGGCGGCTTGTTTGGCGGCCGGGTCGGGGAGCGCGGCGTGGCAGCGGGCGGCGCCTTCGCGTCCGGTGGCGCTGGGGTCGCGGGCGAGTTCGGCGTCGATGGCGGCGCGGAGTTCGCCGAGGGGCGCGGCGCCGAGGGTGGCGAGCCGGGCGAGGATGCGCCAGCGCAGTTCGGGGTCGAGGCGGGGGCCGCCGGGGACGCTGCCGTCGTCGAGCCAGTCCTGGATGCCCTCGGGGGTGGTGGCGCTGTCGATGAAGGCGCGTACGGCGGTGAGCCGCAGCCCTGCTTCGGAGCCGTGTTCGGGGCCTTCGGTGCGGCGGAGTATGTCGCGGCTGAGGGCGGTGAGGGTGGCGAGAGCGGTGTGGCGCCGGTCGGTGGGGAGGTAGCGGTCGGCGATCTGGGTGCGGGCGAAGGCGAGGACGCCTTGGACGAGGGCGAGGTCGGGCTCGTACGGGAGGTGGGCGCGGGCGGCGTCGAGGTAGGCGGTGGGGGCGAGTTCGCCGTCGCGGACCATGTCGCGGGCGGCGTTCCACACGACGGCGCGGGTCAGTGGGTCGGGGAGGCCGGACAGTGCGCCGAGGGCGGTGTCCCAGGAGACCGGGTCGAGGCGGACCTTGGCGTAGGTGAGGTCCCGGTCGTTGAGGAGGAGCAGGGCGGGGCGGCCGCCCGTGGCGGAGTGGGTGCCGTCGTCGGGCACGTCCCGGGACAGCGGCTCGCGCGGGACGAGGCGGCCCGGGGTGGTGCGGTCGTGGTCGTAGAGCCCGAGGGTGAGCCGGTGGGGGCGGGTGCCGTCCTGGCTTCCGGTCTGCTCGACGGACACGCTCCAGTGGCCGTCCGCGGCTTCCCGTACGACGGGGGTGAGGGTGTCGACTCCGGTGGTGCGCAGCCAGCGTTCGGCCCAGGCGTGGACGTCGCGGTCGGTGGCGCGGGAGAGGGAGTCGATGAAGTCGGCGAGGGTGGCGTTGCCGAAGCGGTGCCGGGCGAAGTGGTCGTTGATGCCGGCGAGGAAGTCCTTCTCCCCCATCCAGGCGACGAGCTGGCGCAGTGCGGAGGCGCCCTTGGCGTAGGAGATGCCGTCGAAGTTGAGGAGCGCGGAGGCGGTGTCGGGGACGTCTTCGGGGGCGGGGGCGACGGGGTGGGTGGAGGGGCGCTGGTCGGCGTTGTAGCCCCAGCTCTTGCGGGCGATGGCGAATTTGGTCCAGGTGTCGGTGCCCCACGTTCTGGGGGGAGTTCCCTCGGATCCGCCGCGGGCGGCTTCGGCCAGGACCTGGTAGCCCATGTATTCGGCGAAGGACTCGTTGAGCCAGATGTCGTCCCACCACTGGAGGGTGACGAGGTCGCCGAACCACATGTGGGCCATTTCGTGCGCGATGGTCACACCGCGGGACTGGCGTTCGGTGTCGGTGACGGCGGAGCGGAAGACGTATTCGTCGCGGAAGGTGACCAGGCCGGGGTTCTCCATGGCGCCGGCGTTGAACTCGGGGACGAAGGCCTGGTCGTAGGAGTCGAAGGGGTAGGGCTCGTCGAAGATCTGGTGGTAGCGGTCGAAGCAGCGGCGGGTGACGTCGAGGATCTCCTCGGCGTCGGCGTCGAGGTGCGGGGCCAGGGAGCGGCGGCAGTGGATGCCGAAGGGCAGTCCGGCGTGTTCGGTGCGCACCGAGTGCCAGGGGCCGGCGGCGACGGCGACGAGGTAGGTGCTGATCAGCGGCGTCGGGGCGAGGGTCCAGTGGCCGGGGTCGCCCTGGGTGGCGAGGCCGTTGCCGAGGACGGACCAGTCGGTGGGGGCGTTGACGGTGAGGGCGAAGACGGCCTTGAGGTCGGGCTGGTCGAAGGCCGCGAAGACGCGCTGGACGTCGTCCAGGAACAGCTGGGTGTAGACGTAGCTCTCGCCGTCGGCCGGGTCGGTGAAGCGGTGCATGCCTTCGCCGGTGCGGGAGTAGCGCATGGTGGCGTCCAGGCGCAGTTCGTGGGTGCCGGGGGTGAGGCCGGTGAGCGGGAGGCGGTTGCCGTCCAGCGCCGCGGGGTCGAGGGGGCGGCCGTCGAGGGTGGCGGAGTGCAGCTCGGCGGGCTTGAGCTCGACGAAGGTGTCGCCGTCCGCGCGCGCGGCGAAGTGGATGACCGTACGGGAGCCGAACCGGTCCTCACCCCGGGTGAGGTCGAGTGCGATGTCGTAACGGTGGACGTCGATGAGCCGGGCTCGGGTCTGCGCCTCGTCGCGCTGTAGTGCGGGCATGACGTCATGCTGCCGTACGGGTGGTGGCTGGTGCACTGGGGTTTGGGGGTTGGGGTTGGGGGGGGTGGGGGTTGGGCGTTGGCGGTCGTTCGTACGGTCCGGCCGGCGGGGGCGGGGGCTCGTGGCTGGTGTTTCGTGTGTGCCGTCCGGCTTGGTGGGGGCCGGCGCCGTGTGGGGTCCCGTGACAGCCCCGGCAAGCCCTCTCAGCCGTTCCACCCCCTGACCAGTGGTGGGTCATCCGGGTCCGGGATCTGTGTGGACCAGCCGCCGGGCACGCTGCGGATCTGGCGGTCGCGGAAGCGTACGGGGGCGGTGCCGACCCGGCGGGTGAACAGGCGGCTGAAGTACGCCGGATCGTCGTAGCCGACCCGGCGGGCCACGGCCGCCACCGGGAGTTCGGTTCCCACCAGGAGTTCCTTGGCCCGGCCCAGGCGTATGCCCAGCAGGTAGTCCTTGGGGCTGCAGCCGGCTCCGCGTCGTACGGCGGTGCGGAGTTCCGCGGGGGTCATGCCGTGCCGGGCGGCGTGCTCGGCGACCGAGAGGGGCAGGAACGCGTCCCGGGCGAGCGCCTGGAGGACCGGGTCGCCGTCGGCGTCGGTATCGGCCCGTGCCCGGCGCAGTGCGACGAGGAGTTCGTGGACCGCGGCGGAGGTCTCCACCTCCAGGAGCGGATTGCCGCGCCGCGCCGCGCGGGCGATCCGGCCGATGGCGGTCCGGGCCGGGCCGGTGTCCGCGAGCGGTACGAGCGGGCGGTCCGGTTCGATGTAGCCGAGTTCGGTGTAGGTCGCGGCGGCCGGGCCGGTGAAGTCGACGAAGCTCTCGTCCCAGCCGGTCTGCGGGTCGGCCCCGTAGTGGTGCGGCACCCCCGGCACGATCCACAGCAGGGCGGGGGCGGTCACGACGCGGCGCCGGCCGTCGGGGGCGGTGAACCAGCCGCGGCCGGCGCTGATGACGATGGCGACATGGTGGTCGAGGGTGCGCGGGCCGACCGTGGGCAGGGTGCCGTGCTGGAGGCCGACGCCCAGGCACACCAGGCCGAGCCGGTGGTGGACCGGGCTCGGGGTGAAGTAGCGCATCCAGGTGTGGTACATGCCCGGACCTCCCGTCGCTCCGTACCGCTCCGTACCGCTCCGTACCGCTCCGTACCGCTCCGTACCGCTCCGTCGAACCGCCGAACCGCCGAACCGTCCAATCGCAGCCGATCTTTGTCCATGGACCGTCACACCGCCAGAGGGCAAGGGTGGCCGGTGACCGTGAGCGCCCGGCCGGTGGCGCACGGCAGACGACTCAAGGGCGGGTGACGTGACGCGGTTCGAGGTGGGCGAGCGGGACTTCGTGCTGGACAGGCGGCCGGTGCGGCTGCTGTCCGGGGCGTTGCACTACTTCCGGGTGCACGAGGCGCAGTGGGACCACCGGCTGGCGATGCTCCGGGCGATGGGCCTGAACTGTGTGGAGACCTATGTGCCGTGGAATCTGCACGAGCCGCGGCCCGGTGAGTTCAAGGACCCGGAGGCGCTGGGGCGGTTCCTGGACGCGGTGCGGGCGGCGGGGTTGTGGGCGATCGTCCGGCCGGGGCCGTACATCTGCGCGGAGTGGGAGAACGGGGGGCTGCCGCAGTGGCTGACCGGGCCGCTGGGGCGACGGGTGCGGACGCGGGATGCGGAGTATCTGCGGGCCGTGGACGCCTGGTTCGCGCGGCTGCTGCCGCAGGTCGTGGCGCGGCAGTGCACACCGGCGGCAGAGCCTGGCGGTCCGGGCGGCGGCCCGGTGATCATGGTGCAGGCGGAGAACGAGTACGGCTCGTACGGCAGCGACGCCGCGTATCTGGCGTGGCTGGTGGACCGGCTGCGTGAGCTGGGGGTGCGGGTGCCGCTGTGCACCTCGGACGGGCCCGAGGAGCACATGCTGAGCGGTGGTGCGGTTCCGGGCGTGCTGGCCACCGTCAACTTCGGGTCCGGGGCCCGGGAGGCGCTGGCGGTGCTGCGGCGCCATCAGGCACAGGGGCCGCTGATGTGCATGGAGTTCTGGTGCGGGTGGTTCACGCACTGGGGGCGGACGCAGGTGCCGCGCGCTCCGGAGGATGCCGCGGCGGCGCTGCGGGAGATTCTGGAGTGCGGGGCGTCGGTCAATATCTATATGGCGCACGGCGGGACGAATTTCGGTGGGTGGGCGGGGGCGAACCGGGCGGGCGAGCTGCAGGACGGGCCGTTGCGGTCGACGGTCACCTCGTACGACTACGAGGCGCCGGTCGATGAACGGGGGCGTGCCACGGAGAAGTTCTGGCGGTTCCGGGAGGTGCTCGCCGGGTGGGCGGACGGGCCGCTGCCCCCGGTGCCGGAGCCGCCGCGGGTGTTGCCGGCACCGGCGCGTGCGGTGGTCGGGGAGTGGGCGCCGGCGGGGGACGTGATGGAGGCGCTGGGGGGTGCGGAGGTCGAGGGGGGCGGTCCGGCGACGTTCGAGGAGCTGGGCGTGGACCGGGGTGTGGTGCGCTACCGGGTGGCGGTGCCGGGGCCGCGGGGCCGCTATCCGCTGCGGGTGAGCGGGCTGCGGGACCGGGCGGTGGTGTGGGTCGACGGGGTGCGCGGACCGGTGGTGGACACCGAGGACGCCGTGATCGGGGAGGTGGCCGGGCCCGCGTCGGTGGAGTTGTGGGTGGCGTCGCTGGGGCGGGTCAACTACGGGCCGCGGCTCGGTGAGTCCAAGGGGATCGTGGGCGGGCTGCTGCACGAGCGGCAGTTCCTGCACGGCGTACGGTCGCGGGGCCTGCGGCTGGACGCGATGGAGGAGGCCGGGGCGCTGGCGAAGGTCCCGTTCCGGGCGGTGGCGGGGGCGGGCGGGGCGGCGGGGCTGTACCGGGGGACGGTGACGGTGGCCGGGCGGCCCGGTGACGCCGATCTTGCGCTGCCGGGGTGGAGCCATGGTGTCGCCTGGATCAACGGTTTCTGTCTGGGGCGTTATTGGGCCCTGGGGCCGCAGCGCACCCTGTATGTGCCGGGTCCGGTGCTGCGCGAGGGCGCCAATGAGCTGCTGTTGTGGGAGTGGGAGGGCGCCCCGGCGCTGGTGGGGGAAGAGGCGGGGGCGCCCGGTCTGTATCCCTGTGCGGCGGGACGCTGAGAGGTGTGTGTGGGGGGCGGGGCGCCGCACCCCCCACACGGTGCGTCACACCTCGCGTACCTCACACCTCACGTACCTCGAACGTGTCGAGGACGAACTCCGCGGCCCCGTCGTCGGCCACCTTGCGCAGCCCCACCCATGCCTCGCCGTGGGCCGGTGCGGTGAACTCGTAGGTGTGGGTGGCGGGTTGGCCGGCGACGGGCAGCGGGGTGCGGGTCAGTTCGCGGGGCGCGGGCTCGTCGACGGCGGTGATCCATGCGTACTGGCCCGCCTTTTCGTTCGCGTAGCGGAAGGTGACCCGGTAGCGGCGGCCGGGGGTGAAGCGAACGGTGTGCGGGAGGGTCCGGTAGACGAGCCCGGTGTTCTCGCCGCGTGACTTGAGCGACTGTCCGCCGTCGAGGACGTCGTCGACGGCCTTGCCGTTCCAGCCGCGCTGGGTGAACGGGGCGTGCCGCTGGGCGATATGGGTGCGGGGGTCGGTGCTGCCGCCCGCGTCGCCCTTGACGAAGACGCCCCAGCCCTGGGGGACGTGCTCGAAGTCCTCGTAGGCCAGGGCGCCCTTCTCGGCGGTGGGTTCGGCGGCCACGACGCGGAGGTTGTCGAAGCGGACCCGGGCCCGGCCGGCCGCCGCGGTGAGGGTGAGGGTGACCGGGCCGCCGCCCTCGGGGACGGTGAAGCGGGTGAAGAGGCGCTGGAAGCGGGTGCCGGACTTCCGGTCGGCGGCGACGTAGTTGCCGGCGGTGGAGGTGTCGGTCCAGTTGGCCGCGGTGATGCCGTCGGCGGTACGGATCTCCAGGGCGGCCCGTCGCCGCTCGCCCGCCGTGGCGCCGACCTCGACCTGTACCGAGGCGGCGTAGCTGCCGGGGGCGAGCCGGGTGAGTTTCTGGGCGACGGTGGCGGCGGGGCCCGCGTCGATGACCAGTTCGTAGTCGCCCGCCTTGCTGAGCTGGACGGAGGCGGGGCCGGTGACCTGCCGGCCGGCCAGATTCCCGGAGTGGAAGCCGGGGTCGGTCAGGGGCGTGCCCTCACCCCAGGCGGGGTCCCGCTGTGCCAAGGCCTTGCCGCGGTGGACGACGTAGGCCACGCCGGGCCGGGCGGTGAGGGTGATCCTGCCGCCGCGGACGGGGATCCGGGTTTCCTCGGTCCGGCCCTGGTCGGTGAGCCGGTAGGCGTGTACGGCCGGGATGCCGGACCAGCCGCGGGGCAGGGTCCATGTGGTCGTGCCGCCGCGGGGGTTGTAGTGGTAGAGCCGGTGCGGGTCGGTGGCCCGGCGGGGTTCCCAGGGGAGCAGGTAGGTGCCGTCGTCGTAGACCGGCCGGCCGTCGGTGGTGATCGTGCGGGTGCCGCCCGCATCGCTGACGGAGGTCTTGGTGGGGCCCTCGAAGGTGATCTCGTGCGGGCCCCAGGTGCTGATCGGGTACGCCTGGAGGTATTTGGCGGGCAGGGCGTCGGTCCAGATGATCTTGTAGAACGCATTCCAGTCGGTCTTGCCGACCCAGCCCTCGAAGTTGCCCATCCGGCCACAACCGAGCAGCGTGGGCCATTTGTCGGCGAAGACGTCCTTGTGGTGGTTGCGCAGGAAGCGGATCAGCCGGGAGTTGATGCCGCGGGAGGTGTCGGGGCCGTAGTCGGTCTCGTTGGCCCAGTGCGACCACAGGGCGGAGCGTTCCAGGCCGTGGCCCCATTCGGTGGCGATCTGCCAGCCCTGGTCGCGCAGCTGGCGCTGGAGGCGGTCGGAGTTCCAGCCGGACTCGCGGAAGACGTCGAGGTAGAGGGTGTTCAGCGCGGGGTCGGTCTCCTTGCGCAGTTGCGCGAAGCGCCGGGCGATGTCGCCGGAGACCAGATCGCGGCGGGCGTCGATGCGGTAGGACTGGTCGAGCCAGTCCCACTGCTTGTCGTTCTTGTCGACGAGTTCCTCGGAGAAGGCGTGGGCGACGGGGTAGGACTCGGTGGCGTTGACGTGCACCGCGAAGTCGCTGTTCCACTTCTTTCCGGCGCGGAGCAGGGTGTTGAGGTCGGTGAGGCCGCCGGCCCTGGTGTTGTAGTTGCCGCCGTAGTCGGGGTGGGCGGAGTCGTGGCCTTCGGACTGGTAGCCCTTGAGGAGGGTGAACTGCCGCAGCCCGTCGGTGGCCAGGGCGATCCGCTTGATGTGGTCGAGGGTGGCGAGGAACGGGTTGGTGGCCTGGCTGGCGAAGTTGAACGGGATGTGCGGGACGACCCGCAGATGCTGTTCGCCGGCGCCCAGCGGCATGACCATGATGTCGCGCAGCGCGATGGCGGCGTCCTGCCAGTCGATGCGGCCGTCGCCGTTGCGGTCGCGGGTGACGATGACGGTCGCGTACGGCAGCGGGTCGGTGGCGATGGGGGCACCTCCCGCTCGTGGGGCCGGCTGACCGGCCGCCCGGTGCGTCCACTGGCCGCAGGACAGCTGCGCCCTGACGAAGCCGTCGCCCCGGGTGATCTGCCGCCGGAACCGGCCGTTCTCCCAGGTGGTGGCTCCGGCCGGCATGTCGTAGGAGGTGTTGGTCTCGATGGCGCCGGCCAGCTCGTCGGTGGCGACGACGGCGTAGGCGCAGCCGGTGGGTGCGGACTCGGCGGGGGTGTTGTCGGTGACCTGAACCAGGGTGTCGCCGCTCTTGGCCTTGTCGAGTTCGATCCGGGCGGCGAGCAGGGCGGCGCCGGGCTGGTCGCTGCGGACGCTCAGCAGGGCGAGGTCAGGGATCTCCAGGGTGCCGACGCGCAGCGCGGGGGTGTCGGTGATGCCGGTGACCCGCCAGGTGGTCGCCTCTCCCCGGACGGCGATCTCGACGGTGAGGCCGGCGCCGCCGTCGAAGCCGAGGGTGTAGGTGGCGCGGTCGGCGCGGGTGCGGTGGGTGACGTGCGGGGTGTGGGCGGTGCCGTCGATGAGGACCTGGGTGACGGGGGTGTCCTGGCCGTGCAGGACGGCGCCGGTGGCGCGGTGGGTGTAGGAGACGATGCGGGGGAAGGCGGTGTCGACACGGACCTCCAGCGCGTCGGACCGGAGCACCGCCTCGTCGGCGTGGGGTGCGGCCGTGGCGGGGTGCGCGCCGAGCGGCAGGGCGCCGGCGGCCCCGGCGAGCGCGGTGGTGGCGACAACTTTTCTGCGGCTGGGTCCGCGCGGGGTGCCTGTCTGCTCGTTCACGCGCGCTGTCCTCCTTCGTGCCTGCTGCACTGCCTGTCGGCGGACAGCGTGCTGCGCGTGCGGGGCGTGCGCCTATGGACAAAGGAGGGGCAGGTGTTGGACAGATGTGGGCCCCCGTGAGCGGGCGGCGTCAGGCCGCCGCCCCGCCGTCGAGGGGCAGTACGGCGGTGAATTCCCCGCCATCCTCCGCCGCGGGGCCCGCGAGGAGCCATCGGTATGTCTTCCCTCCTCGGCGCCCTCGGGGGCACGGGCCCGCACCCGTCCGGCAGGCCGGCGGTGCGCGCGGACCGCCGCCGGTGGCCGGGGCGGTCCGGTGGACCGGCGCCGGGGTGCGTGCGGATCAGCTCCGGGCCGCGTTCGAGGAGACGTCGGCCGGCAGCTCGACGGGGCCGTGATGGCCCCCGAGCAGCACATAGGCGAGGGTCGCGGCGGAGGCGGCGAGGAGCAGTGCGGCAAGGACCGTCGCACGGTGGTCGTAGTCGCGATCGCGGTAGTAGTCGCGATCGCGGTCGTGGTCGCGGTCGAGGTCGCGGTCGCGTGCCAGGGGGCGGGTGCGGCGCTCGGTGGTCATGCAGTTCACGGTAGGAAGCCGCCGCGGTGGCGCCCATAGGTCGTCCGGTCATCCGTAACGGCCCAAGGCCCGGCCGAAGGCACGAGCTTGGTCCCGGGGCGGACGGACCAACGGCCGTACGGCGAAGGGACCGAGGTCCGGGACTTCGGGCCCGGCGAAGGACCCGGGGAGCGGGCGGCTCCCCGGGCCCTTCGTCTCGCGTGCGTGGCGGTCAGCCGCCGAGTTCGCCCGCGGCCTTCTTGATGTCCGCGGCGAAGGTGCTCACCTCGCTGTAGACACCGGGCTTGCCGGGCCGTGCGCAGCCCTCGCCCCAGGAGACGATGCCGACCTGGAGCCACTGCCCGCCGTCATCCTTGCGGAACATCGGGCCGCCGGAGTCGCCCTGGCAGGTGTCGACGCCGCCGGTGTCCAGCTTGCCGGCGCAGATCTCGTCGCCCGGTGTCAGCTGGTCACCGTAGGCCTTCTGGCAGGTGGCGTCGTCGACGAACGGCACGGTCGCCTTGAGGAGGTAGCGCTGCTGGTCGCCGCCTTCCTTGTCGGCGCCCCAGCCGGCGATGGTGAAGTCGCCGTTGTTGAGCTTGTCGTCCTCGGCGATCTTCAGCGTGGGCTGGTCGATGGGCTTGGCGAGCTTGATGAGCGCCCAGTCCTTGCCCTTGCCGTTGTAGCCGGGGGCCTGCAGCACCTGGGTGGAGTTCACCTTGACGGCGTGCGAGTCCTGCAGGTCGGCGACGCCCGCGGTGGCCGTGATGGAGGTGTTCGCTCCGCTGCCGTCGACGCAGTGCGCCGCGGTGAGCACGATGTCCTTGGCGTACAGCGCGCCGCCACAGCCCATCGACAGCCGGACCATGAAGGGGAATTCCCCCTGGCCGGCCTTGGTGCCGCCGACGACTTTGGTGTGGACGGAGCCGGACGGGGCCGGGGAGGGGGCCGCCGAGGCCGAGCCGGGCTGGAGGCTGAAGGCGGCCAGGGCGACCGCGCCGGCGGCAGTGGCTCTTCTGAAGTGCTTCCGGTAGCTGCGCAACGGGCTTCCTTTCGTGGGGGGTTGCACGTCTATGACGGGCCCATGCCAACACCGGAGCCGGACGTGGCCGCCGCGGAAGGTGCGTGGAGGGCGGCAGCACGCCGTAAGGCGTCCGGACCCAGTGGGGGATGAGTCCGTGGAGCGCCCTGTGATTATGTGGAACGGCCGATCACAGTGACAAGGGTGTGCATCCGGCCAACTCCCCCGCCACACGGGCCCCGTACGGCCCATACCGGACGTTCCCGGCCCCCCGTACAGTGGCGGGGTGACCACGGGCGGCAGTGAGATCGAGCGCGGATACCCTCATCTCGACACGGTGCGCGCGGCCGTCCGTGCGCTCTTCACCCGCATGTCGTACGACACGGTGAGCACCTTCGACACCAGCGTGCTGCCGGTCGACGTGGCCTTCGACGAGACCGAGGACCTGCATCTGGGGGCCCAGCGGATCGCCCGCGCCATGGTCCGCCAACTGCATCTGCCGGACGCCCGGGTGGTCATCACCTTCCGCGAGATGGAACACGCCGCGGCCGTCGAACTCACCGCGGGGCCCGAGTACTTCATCGAGCTCAACGACCGCTTCAGGAAACACCGCAAGGACATCGGTGCCGCGCTGGCCCATGAGGTGACGCATGTTGCGCTGCACCGTCTGGACCTGTCGTTCCCCGGCACCCGCGACAACGAGATCCTCACCGACACCGCCGCCGCTTATCTCGGCGCGGGCTGGCTGCTGCTGGACGCCTACCGCGAGCACGGCCCGTTCTCGCAGAAGCTCGGCTATCTGACGCCGGAGGAGTTCGGCTATGTCCTCGCCAAGCGGGCCGGGTTCTTCGGCGAGGACCCGGCACCGTGGTTCACCAGCCCGCAGGCGTACGACGCGTACACGGCGGGCGCGGCGCGGGCCCGCCGGGACGCGCGCCGGCCACCGCTCGCCGCCGCCGGCTGGGCCGCCCGGCTGCGCTACGCCAAGGACCGCCGGGCGGCCCAGGATCCGCGGCGCGCCGGCCGGCCGCCCGCCACCGGCGACTACGCCTTCGAGGGCCCGTCGCCCCTGCGGGTGTCGTTCCCCTGCCCCGCCTGCCACCAGCGCATCCGCGTCCCGGTCCGCGGCCGGCTCCAGGCCCGCTGCGGGCTGTGCAAGACGCTGCTGGACTGCGATACGTGAGGGACGGGCAGCCGGCGGCCGGGCCCGGGGCCTGGCGTCGAAGTCCCGTCTGCCGCCCGGCGTCCGGCCCGCCCGGCGTCCGGCCCGCCCTGCGGGCGAACGGCGGGACCCTGAAGAGGAGCCCCCGGTGTGCTCTCCGGACAGCACACCTAGCCCCAATACCGCTTACTCAGCTGGCCTTTGGCGGCCTGCGACGAGGGCATCGCCGCAGGTCAGGGGCTTGGAGTGCGCCGTAAGTAAGCGGTATTGCACCTAGACCCACCCCTCCAGCCCCGCCATGAAGGCGTCGAAGTCGTCGCGGTGGATGGTGTGTCCGACGCCGTGCACCGTACGGACCTCGAAGCCGCGGCCGGTCAGCTCGGCCGCCGCCTGCTCGGAGAAGAGGAACCCCTCCCCCGCGAACTGCACCAGCGACGGCACGACCGGCTCGGGGGGCACATGGTCGAGCCGGTGCACGGCGGACAGCGCAAGGGCGGTAGCGGTGTCCCAGTCCGCGACCGTGGCCAGTTCGAGGTCGAGATCGGCGTCGCTCCAGCGCGGATTGAAGGTCCGCAGCATCGCCCGGTCGCCCCTCTTGAACGTGATGAACAGGGCCGGGTCGACGGGCTCCTGGAACCGGGGGAACGACCACGCCGGATCGCTGTAGACGGCCCGCCGCGGCTGCAGCCGCTCCGCGGCGAGGGACAGCGCCAGGCCGCCCAGCGAATGCCCGATGACGACCTCGGGGGCGGCGGGCAGGGTCTCCACGAGGTCCTCGGCGAACAGCTCGGTGCTGTACTCGCCGCGCGGGCTGCGGCCGTGGCCGCGCAGATCGACGGCGATGACGCGATAGCCCCGGCCGGCGAGCGCCGGACCGACGCGGTGCCAGGTGCGGTGATCGGACATCAGCCCGTGGACCAGCACCGCGGTCCGTTCGCCGGTGCCCCATTCATGGGTGTGCAGCTGCATGCCCGTGCCTCTCCTCGGTCCGCGCTCTGCGCCCGCCGATGTTCCCGGCCCGGTTCTCCGGGCCGGGCCGCACCCGCGCGAGATTACCCATCGTGCTGCCGGCCGCCCCCGCCGACACGGTCCGTCCCGGCCGCCGCGCCCGCCGTTCTCTCCCTCACAGCCAGTCCTTCTCCGGTGTGGCCGCGGCCAGTACCTCCCGTGCTCCGGTACGGAGGGGGATGCCGTGGGGTACGCACACCGTGTCGACGTCGTCGAGGGCGGCGAGCCGGCGGAAGGATGCCACGGCCTCCTCGCGTGCGACATTGACCGGGCCGAGGACGGCGCGGCTGCCGTCGGGGGCGGTGCCGATGATGTCGCCGGGGAAGAGCACCCGGCCGGCGGGGAGGTGCAGGGCGATCCCGCCGGGCGTGTGGCCGGGGACGTGCAGCACCCGCACCGGTTCCCCCCAGCCGTCGAGGGTGTCCCCGTCGTGCAGGACGGTATCGACCTCGGCATGGCGCAGCGGCGGGAGCCCGGCGGCCGCCAGATCGGCCATGATCCCTTCGTGCAGCGACCGTTCCGCGGGGGTGAACGCCGGCGCGGGTTCGGGGGCGGTGCCGCGGATGTACGGGGCGTCCAGGGCACCGGCCAGGACGCGGGCTCCGGTGGCGGCGGCGAGGTCGGCGGCGGAGCCCATGTGGTCCAGGTGGCAGTGGGTGAGCACGATCTGCCGCAGCTGTTGCGGCCGGCCGCCGAGCCGGGCGAGTGCGCCGAGGATGGCGGGGGCCGAGCCGGGGATGCCGGTGTCGACCACCGCATAGCCGTCGTCGGGGAGGGCGACGACATACACGTGCCCGACGGGGAAGGGGAGTTGCCAGATGGTGGGGGTGACCTCGGTGAGGGTGTCCATGGCCCGGACGCTAGCGGGCGGGCGATCGGGGGCCGCCGGTGTTACGCCGTGGGCGGACCGGGCGGCGGAGCGCCTGGCCCGGGCCCCGGCGGCCTCCGCGGAAAGCGGCCGGAACCTGTCTTGTGCCTGCCACGTCCCATCCGTGACACAAGGAGGCATGTCATGCGAGGATCCCACCTCTCCCGCACCCCTACCCTCACCGCCCTGCTCGCGCTGACGGCGGCCGGCGCCGTCGCCCTGTCCGGCTGTGGCCAGAACCAGCAGAAGGTGGCCCCCGCGGCTCCGCCGAAGAAGCAGGACGCGTTCGAGCAGCGGGCGGACCAGATAGTGCGGGACTGGCCGAAGGTCTCCCCGGTCCACGGCCGGCAGCAGGCGCTGCTGCCGCTGGTCGCCGCGGAGCGCCCCAAGAACACGGGGGCACGGGAGATCACGGTCACCGTCGGGCACAGCGCCTGTGATGTCCACTTCGGTGCGCGCAGCCATGAGGCGAAGGGCCTTGTCGTGATCACCGGCTGGGGCAAGCGGAAGAGCGCCCAGGGGATGTGCACCGAGCAGCTGGCCACCGACAAGGTGACGGTGCACCTCAAGAGCGCGCTGGACGGCCGCAAGGTCGTGGACGCGGCGACCGGCAAGCAACTCCTCAAGGGCTGACCGGCCGCACGCGGCGCGACGGCGCATCCACTGCGCCGTTCGCGGCTTCGCCGTGCACCGTGCACCGTTCGCGGTCAGCGGTCAGCGGTCAGCGGTCAGCGGTCAGCGGTCAGCGGTCAGCGGTCAGCGGTCAGCGGTCCACCGTGCACCGTCATCGGTTCACGATTACGGGCGCACTCCCCCGGACGAGTAGCTCCGCTGTCCCTTCCGGCCCGCCCCGCCGGCGGACGAAGGGACAGCGGGACCTGCTCGTCTAGGCTCGCGGTATGAGCCCTTCCATCGCCCGCAACACCCGTGTCGAGCTGCCCGAACTGCTGGAGTTCGTCCGCCCCCGCCACCGCGCGATCCTGCTCACCCGCCGCAGCGACGGCACCCCGCAGGGCTCACCGCTGACCTGCGGGGTGGACGACTCCGGACGGCTGGTCATGTCCACGTATCCGGAACGCGCCAAGGTCCGTAATGCCCGCCGGGTCTCGTCGGTCAGCGTCCTCGTGCTGTCCGACGAATGGAACGGTCCGTGGGTGCAGATCGACGGCGAGGCCGAGGTTATCGACGCCCCGGATTCGGTCGAGCCGCTCGTCGAGTACTACCGCAACATCGCCGGGGAGCACCCGGACTGGGACGAGTACCGGGAGGCGATGCGCAAGCAGGGCAAGTCGCTGATCCGGGTGACACCGCTGCGCTGGGGCCCGGTCGCGACCGGCGGTTTCCCGGCCCGGCTCGCGCAGGACGGCGACGCCTGACCCGCCCCGGCCGCCGGGAACGCAGCCTGCAGCCCGGCACTCCGGCCGCCCCCGCCGCCGGCCGGCCGACCGTCAACGGGTGCTGCGCGTACCGCCGTTGACATTCAGCACCTGCCCGGTGAGGTGCCGGGCCGCCGGGGAGGCCAGGAAGGCCACGGTCCCCGCGATGTCGTCCGGGGCCCCTGGGCGGCCCAGCGCCGAGGCGGCCACCAGGCGGTCGCGGCGCTCGTCGGTGAGCTGGTCCCGGAAGAAATCGGTGCCGGCGATATAGCCGGGCGCTACGACGTTGGCGGTGATGTCGCGGGGGCCGAGGACCCGGGACAGCTCCACGTTCCAGGAGGCGAGGCCGGCCTTGGCCGCCCCGTAGGAGCCGGCGCCCTGGTCGGCGGCGATCGATCCGATGTGGACCACCGCGCCACCGGCCGCCAGCCGGCCGTCCAGCGCCTTGGTGGTCAGCGCGGCGCTGACCAGGTTGGCGTCGAGGTTGGCGCGGAAGTCCCGGGCGTAGGCCGCCAGGCCGGTGGCTCCAGCCGTGTCGAGGTCGGTGCCGAGGTCGGCGTTGCCGCCGGCATTGTTGACCAGGATGTCGATCCGCTCCGGGAGTTCGGCCAGTAGCGCGGTGAGTGCCCCGGGATCGGTGTGGTCGCACACCAGCGGGCGGACGGTGGGGTGGCCGGCCGCGGTTTCCGCGAGCGGCCCGGGGCGCCGGCCGGTGACGATGACCTTGTCGCCGGCGCCCGCGAAGTGCCGGGCGACGGCGCGTCCGATGCCGGTTCCGCCGCCGGTGACCAGGATGGTGCGTGACATATGCTGAGCTCCGTCCATCATGTTCAGGTCTAAATTTAGAGCTGAACATAACACTCCCGGGAGGACCCGTGGCAAGAGATTCCGAGGCGAGGGACGACTGTGGCCACCCGGCGGCCCGCGCCCCCTCCTACCCCGTCGAGGAGATCGCCGCCGCCTGGGAACGCGAACGCCCCGGCACCCCGGTCTCGTCGATCGGGATCGTGACGCCGATCTGGCAGCTGGCGAAGCTGCTGGGCGACGACCGGCGCCGGGTGCTGGCCCGCGCCGGGATGGACCCGGCCACCCTCGACCTGCTCAGCGTGCTGCGCCGCAGTGGCGAGCCGTACACCCTGACCACCCGGGAGCTCGGCCGCCGCTCCATGGTCACCGCGGGTGCGGTCTCCCAGCGGGTGGCCCGCGCCGAGCGCGAGGGGCTGGTCACCCGGCGTCCCGGCGAGGGCCGTTCACGGACGGTACTGGTCGAACTGACCCCGGCCGGCCATGAGCTGGTCGAGGCCACCGTCGACCAAGTACTGTGCCGCGAGGCCGAGTTGATCGACGGCCTGACCCCCGGGCAGCAGGAGCAGCTCGCCGGTCTGCTGCGGATCCTGCTCCAGGACACCCAGCGCAAGCTCGGCGACGACCGGATCGGCCAGGTCGGCGAGGCCTGAGCGCGCCCCGGGACGCTCAGGCGCGGGGCGCGGAGAAGGCCAGGGAGGGGAAGAGTGCCTCGTCGGGCAGGCCGAGCTGCGCGCGGAACGCCGTACGGCCTTCCGCGGTGACGGTGAGGATGCGGGTGGCGGCGGCCTTGGCGATCCAGCCCCGCTCCAGGGCATGCCGGTAGAGGGCGGCACCGACCGCGCCGGAGAGATGGCGGCGGCGCACCGTCCAGTCGAGGCAGGTGCGGACATGGGCCCGGTGGGCGGCCGAGGGGTCGGCGTCGGGGATGCCGAGGGCGGTCAGCCAGGTGGCGCCGGCGCCCGTCAGCACCGGACCGTAATCCCGCCCCAGCAGGCCGCGTTCGGTCATCGCCTCGGCGATGGCGACACCGAGGACACCGGCGATGTGGTCGTAGCACGTGCGGGCGTGGTGCAGGGCCCTGCGGTGGGCGGCCTCGGCCAGGGAGCGGACCGGGACCCGGCGGTAGGGGGCCAGGCCCGCGAGGTTCTCCAGGGTTTCCGCGGTCTCCGGTCCGGCCAGGCGTACGTAGCGCCGCCGCCCCTGGCGCTCCTCGGCGAGCAGACCGCCGGAGACCAGGAGATTGAGGTGCTCGGTGGTGGTGGACGGCGCCACCGCGGCGTATTCGGCCAGTTCGCCGGCGGTCCACGCACCGCCGTCGAGCAGGGCCATACAGATGGCGGCACGGGTGCGGTCCGCGAGCAGCGCCGCGAGGGCGGCCAGGTCGGGGGTCTCCGCGGCACTTTCCTGATCGGCGTCCCATCGTTTCATGTACACAGAGTAGCCTCTGATAACATTTCGGTGAGCACCGAACCATCCGGCTTCTATCCTCGGGACCATGAACGGCGCGCTGGAGAAGAGCAGTTCGGTCACCCCGGCGCTGCTGTCCACGGAGAACGACGACGGGACCTTCGTCCTGGTCGAGCTGCGTATCCGGTGGGAGCTCGGACCGGTCGTCAGCGTCTGGCTGCCGGCCCGCGGCCGCACCGCGCAGAATCTCGCGGTGCGCCCGGACGTGGTCTTCAATCTGCCGCCGGGCGGGACGGGGGCCGAGGAGAGCGGGAGCGCCCTGCCCGGCTCCGCGGACGCGCCGTGGACGGCTCCGTCCTGGGACGCGCCGTGGACGGAGCCGTCCGAACTGGTGCGGCCGCCACGGCTGGTGCACTGTCCGGTGCAGCTGGAGGCCCGTCGGCTCGGGGAGCGGACGGTCACGGACGGGGCATGGACGCAGATCGAGGCGCAGGTGCTTCGGGTGCATGCCGATCCGCGGTGGGTGCTGCCGCTGGGCGACCGGCGGATCGACCTGGGGGCCTGGCAGCCGCCGGTGCACGATTTCCGGCCGCCCGGCACTCCCCCGCCGCAGGCCGTGCCGGCGCCCGCCCGGGAGCTGGCGCGGCAGTTGGGGCGGCGCTTCCCCGCCGCACGCGGCGGCTCGTAAGGCGCCCGGGGAGCCGGAGCCGGTCCGGTGGACCGGGCAGCCTGCGGCAAAGACCCGCGGCGCCTGCCCTCCGGTCGGGGGAGGGGACAGGCGCCGCGTTATGAGGTCCGGGGTTGCCCCCGTACCCCATGCCGCCGTACGACGTTGTACGGGACATCCGGTGGACGGTCGGTCACACGGTCAGTGCACGATCCGTCGGCTTGATGGGAGCCGGCAGGGCGCTGACTCCGGTCAGGAAGCGGTCCACGCCCTTGGCCGCGGAACGGCCCTCGGCGATCGCCCACACGATCAGCGACTGGCCGCGGCCGGCGTCACCGGCGGCATACACACCGGGGACGTTGGTGGCGAAGTCCGCGTCACGGGCGATGTTGCCGCGTTCGTCGAGCTCCAGGCCGAACTGCTCGACCAGGCCGTTCTCCCGGTCGGTGCCGGTGAAGCCCATGGCGAGGGTGACCAGCTGGGCCGGGATCTTCCGCTCGGTGCCCGGCTTCGGCTCCGGGCGGCCGTCCTTGAACTCCACCTCGGTCAGGTGCAGCCACTGGACGTTGCCGTCCTCGTCACCCTCGAAGTGGGTGGTGGAGACGGAGTAGAGCCGCTCACCGCCCTCCTCGTGCGCGGAGGTGACCTTGTAGAGCATCGGGAAGGTCGGCCACGGCTGGTTCGGGTTCCGCTCGTCGCCCGGCTTGCCCATGATCTCCAGCTGGGTGACGGAGGCCGCGCCCTGGCGGTGCGCGGTGCCGACGCAGTCCGCGCCGGTGTCGCCACCGCCGATGACGACCACGTGCTTGCCCTCGGCGGTGATCGGGGCGACGGTCAGGTCGCCCTCCTGCACCTTGTTGGCGAGCGGGAGGTACTCCATCGCGAAGTGGATGCCGTTCAGCTCGCGGCCGGCCACCGGCAGGTCGCGGGAGGTGGTGGCACCGGCGGCGATGACCACGGCGTCGTAGCGCTTGCGCAGCTTCTTGGCGTCGAGGTCGCGGCCGATCTCCACCTCGGTACGGAACTTGGTGCCCTCCGCGCGCATCTGCTCGATACGGCGGTTGATGTGGCGCTTTTCCATCTTGAACTCGGGGATGCCGTAGCGGAGGAGACCCCCGATACGGTCCGCGCGCTCGTAGACGGCGACGGTGTGGCCGGCCCGGGTCAGCTGCTGGGCGGCGGCGAGCCCCGCCGGGCCCGAACCGATGACGGCGACGGTCTTGCCGGACAGGCGCTCGGGCGGCTGCGGGGTGACGTCCCCGTTGTCCCACGCCTTGTCGATGATGGAGACCTCGACGTTCTTGATGGTCACCGGCGGCTGGTTGATGCCCAGCACACAGGCGGCCTCACAGGGCGCGGGGCACAGCCGGCCGGTGAACTCCGGGAAGTTGTTGGTCGCGTGCAGCCGCTCGCTGGCCCCGGTCCAGTCCTCGCGGTAGGCGTAGTCGTTCCACTCGGGGATGAGGTTTCCGAGCGGGCAGCCGTTGTGGCAGAACGGGATACCGCAGTCCATACAGCGCGAGGCCTGCTTGCTGATGATCGGCAGCAGGGAGCCGGGCTGGTAGACCTCGTTCCAGTCCTTGACGCGCTCCTCGACGGGGCGGGTCTTGGCGATCTCGCGCTCGTGGTTCAGGAAGCCCTTGGGGTCAGCCATTGGTCGCCGCCTCCATCATCTTCTCGTGGGTCTCGGACTCGGAGAGTCCGGCTCGCTCGGCGGCGTCCTTGGCGGCGAGCACTGCCTGGAAAGTGGCCGGGACGACCTTGCTGAAGCGGGCGGCGGCCGTGTCCCAGTCGGCAAGGAGCTTCTCGGCGACGGTGGAGCCGGTCTCCTCCTGGTGGCGGCGCACGACGTCGTGCAGCCACTGCTTGTCGGTGTCGTCCAGCGTGGTGACCGCGTCGGCCAGTTCGCGGTTGACGTGGTGCGGGTCGAGGTCGATGACGTACGCCATACCGCCGGACATGCCCGCCGCGAAGTTGCGGCCGGTCTCGCCCAGGATGACGGCGTGGCCGCCGGTCATGTACTCGCAGCCGTGGTCGCCGACGCCCTCGGAGACCACCGTGGCACCGGAGTTGCGGACGCAGAAGCGTTCGCCGACCCGGCCGCGCAGGAACAGCTCGCCGCCGGTGGCGCCGTAGGCGAGGGTGTTGCCGGCGATGGTGGAGTACTCGGCGAGATGGTCCGCGCCGCGGTCCGGGCGGACGACGACCCGGCCGCCCGACAGGCCCTTGCCGACGTAGTCGTTGGCGTCGCCCTCCAGGCGCAGCGTGATGCCGCGCGGCAGGAACGCGCCGAAGGACTGGCCGGCCGAGCCGGTGAAGGTGATGTCGATGGTGTCGTCGGGCAGGCCGGCGCCACCGAACTTCTTGGTGACCTCGTGGCCGAGCATGGTGCCGACGGTCCGGTTGATGTTGCGGATCGCGATCTGCGCCCGGACCGGCTGGGCGTCCTCGGCGGTGTCCGCGGCCAGCGCATCGGCGGCGAGCTTGATCAGCTCGTTGTCGAGCGCCTTCTCCAGGCCGTGGTCCTGCTCGATGACCTGGTGGCGGACGGCAGCTTCGGTCAGCTCGGGGACGTGCAGCAGCGGGGCCAGGTCCAGGCCCTGCGCCTTCCAGTGGTTCACGGCGCGGGAGGTGTTCAGCAGCTCGGCGTGGCCGATGGCCTCGTCGAGGCTGCGGAAGCCCAGCTCGGCCAGCAGCTCACGGACCTCTTCCGCGATGAACTGGAAGAAGTTGACGACGTACTCGGCCTTGCCGCTGAAGCGCTCGCGCAGCGTCGGGTTCTGGGTGGCGATGCCGACCGGGCAGGTGTCCAGGTGGCAGACGCGCATCATGACGCAGCCGGAGACGACCAGCGGGGCGGTCGCGAAGCCGTACTCCTCGGCGCCCAGCAGGGCGGCGATGACGACATCGCGGCCGGTCTTGAGCTGACCGTCGGTCTGCACCACGATCCGGTCGCGCAGGCCGTTGAGCAGCAGGGTCTGCTGGGTCTCGGCCAGGCCCAGCTCCCAGGGGCCGCCCGCGTGCTTGAGCGAGGTGAGCGGGGAGGCACCCGTACCGCCGTCGTGGCCGGAGATCAGGACCACGTCCGCGTGTGCCTTGGAGACCCCCGCGGCGACCGTGCCCACGCCGACCTCGGAGACCAGCTTCACGTGGATGCGGGCGGCCGGGTTGGCGTTCTTGAGGTCGTGGATCAGCTGGGCCAGGTCCTCGATGGAGTAGATGTCGTGGTGCGGCGGCGGGGAGATCAGGCCGACGCCCGGGGTGGAGTGCCGGGTCTTGGCGACCCACGGGTAGACCTTGTGGCCGGGCAGCTGGCCGCCCTCGCCGGGCTTGGCGCCCTGCGCCATCTTGATCTGGATGTCGTCGGAGTTGACCAGGTACTCGGACGTCACACCGAAGCGGCCGGAGGCGACCTGCTTGATGGCGGAGCGGCGCGCCGGGTCGTAGAGACGGTCCGGGTCCTCGCCGCCCTCGCCGGTGTTGGACTTGCCGCCCAGCTGGTTCATGGCGATGGCCAGCGTCTCGTGCGCCTCCTGGGAGATGGAGCCGTACGACATGGCGCCGGTGGAGAAGCGCTTGACGATCTCGGACGCCGGCTCGACCTCCTCGATCGGGACCGAGGGGCGCTCGGCGGCGAAGGAGAACAGACCGCGCAGCGTCATCAGCCGCTCGGACTGCTCGTTCACCCGCTGCGTGTACTGCTTGAAGATGTCGTAGCGGCGCGAGCGGGTGGAGTGCTGGAGCCGGAAGACGGTGTCCGGGTCGAAGAGGTGCGGCTCGCCCTCGCGGCGCCACTGGTACTCGCCGCCGATCTCCAGCGCGCGGTGCGTGGCGGCGATGCCGGAGGCCGGGTAGGCCTTGGCGTGCCGCGCCGCGACCTCCTTGGCGATGACGTCCAGGCCGGCGCCGCCGATCTTGGTGGCGGTGCCGTGGAAGTACTTCTCGACGAACGTCTCGTCCAGGCCGACGGCCTCGAAGACCTGTGCGCCCCGGTAGGAGGCGACGGTCGAGATGCCCATCTTGGACATGACCTTCAGGACGCCCTTGCCGAGCGCCTTGATGAGGTTCTTGATGGCGGCCTCGGCCTCCAGGCCGGGCAGGAACGTGCCGGCCCGGACCAGGTCCTCGACGGACTCCATGGCCAGGTACGGGTTGACGGCCGCGGCACCGAAGCCGATGAGCAGCGCGACATGGTGCACCTCGCGCACATCGCCGGCCTCGACGAGCAGACCGACCTGGGTGCGCTCCTTGGTGCCGATGAGGTGATGGTGGACCGCGGCGGTGAGCAGCAGCGACGGGATCGGCGCGTGCTCGGCGTCGGAGTGGCGGTCGGAGAGCACGATCAGCCGGGCGCCGTCGTCGATGGCGGCGTCGGCCTCGGCGCAGATCTCCTCGATCCGGGCGGCCAGCGACTCGCCGCCGCCGGAGACCCGGTAGAGGCCGGAGAGGGTCACGGCCTTCATGCCGGGCATGTCGCCGTCGGCGTTGATGTGCACGAGCTTGGCCAGCTCGTCGTTGTCGATGACCGGGAAGGGCAGGGTCACGCTGCGGCAGGAGGACGGGGTCGGCTCCAGGACGTTGCCCTGGGGGCCGAGGGAGGAGATCAGCGAGGTGACGAGCTCCTCGCGGATGGCGTCCAGCGGCGGGTTGGTGACCTGCGCGAAGAGCTGGGTGAAGTAGTCGAAGAGCAGCCGGGGGCGCTCGGAGAGCGCGGCGATCGGTGAGTCGGTGCCCATCGAGCCGATCGGCTCGGCGCCGGCCTTGGCCATCGGGGCGAGGATGACGCGCAGCTCTTCCTCGGTGTAGCCGAAGGTCTGCTGGCGGCGGGTGACCGAGGCATGGGTGTGCACGATGTGCTCGCGCTCGGGCAGGTCGGCGAGCTCGATCAGGCCGGAGTCCAGCCACTCCTGGTAGGGCTGCTCGGCGGCGAGCTGCGCCTTGATCTCGTCGTCCTCGATGATGCGGCCCTCGGCGGTGTCCACGAGGAACATCCGGCCGGGCTGCAGGCGGCCCTTGCGGACGACCTTGGCGGGGTCGATGTCCAGGACGCCGACCTCGGAGGAGAGCACGACCAGGCCGTCGTCGGTGACCCAGTAGCGGCCGGGGCGCAGACCGTTGCGGTCGAGGACCGCGCCGACCTGGGTGCCGTCGGTGAAGGTGACGCAGGCCGGGCCGTCCCAGGGCTCCATCATCGTGGAGTGGTACTGGTAGAAGGCCCGCCGGGCCGGGTCCATGGAGGGGGAGTTCTCCCACGCCTCGGGGACCATCATCAGCACGGAGTGCGGCAGCGACCGGCCGCCGAGATGGAGCAGCTCCAGGACCTCGTCGAAGGAGGCGGAGTCGGAGGCGTCCGGGGTGCAGACCGGGAACAGCCGGTCCAGCTGCTCGGCGTTGTCCGCGCCGAAGAGCTTCGAGGCGAGCTGGGACTCGCGGGCACGCATCCAGTTGCGGTTGCCCTTGACCGTGTTGATCTCGCCGTTGTGCGCGACGAAGCGGTACGGGTGGGCCAGCGGCCAGCTCGGGAAGGTGTTGGTGGAGAACCGCGAGTGCACCAGCGCGATGGCGGTGGCGAAGCGGCGGTCGGACAGGTCCGGGAAGAAGGGCTCCAGCTGGCCGGTGGTCAGCATGCCCTTGTAGACAATCGTCCGGGCGGACAGCGAGGGGAAGTAGACCCCGGCCTCCCGCTCGGCGCGCTTGCGCAGCGCGAAGGCCTTGCGGTCCAGCGCCAGCCCGGTGTTCTTGCCGTCGCCCACGAAGATCTGGGAGAAGGCGGGCATGGTGGCGCGGGCGCCGTTGCCCAGCAGCTGCGGGGCGACCGGGACCACCCGCCAGCCGATGACGTCCAGACCTTCTTCGCCGGCGATCGTCTCGATGCGCGAGACGGCGTCGGCCGCTTCCTGGGCATCGGACGGCAGGAAGGCGATGCCGACGGCGTAGGCGCCGGCCTCGGGAAGCTCGAAGGTGACGTTCTCGCGGAGGAACGCGTCCGGCACCTGGAGCAGGATGCCGGCGCCGTCACCCGAGTCGGGCTCCGAGCCGGTGGCACCGCGGTGCTCCAGATTCGTCAGGACGGTGAGCGCCTGCTCGACCAGTGCGTGGCTGGCCTCGCCGGTGAGGGTGGCCACAAAGCCGACACCGCAGGCGTCGTGCTCATTACGCGGGTCGTACATCCCCTGCTGGGCAGGGCGCCCGTCCATGGGCGACCACGCGGCGCTGCTGGCGCTGCTGGCGGTCGCGGAGTGCGTGGACGCGAAGCGCATCGGCTCTCCCATACGTCGTCGTGGCATAGGCATTGCCGAGGGACGACGTTGGCCCTCCGCGAAATTTCGTGCAGGTTACAGGATGGCCCCCTTCTCGAAAAGCGAAAAGGGGATTCCAACATGCGGACACCGCAAGTGCGGTGAGTCAGTACGCGGACGGAATCCGGGCCGTCCCACAAGGCGGCGTTCGGCGAGCGACATTGCCCGCGACGCCTGGGCCTTATGCCCGGTCGTCGACAAAACGAAACCGCTGGGTAACGCGGTAATTATGCAGTCACCCGTATGACCCGTCACCCTACGACGGTTCCGAACAGCGCTCCCAGGGCGTAGGTCACACCCGCCGCGGCGCCGCCGAGAGCCAGTTGGCGCAGCCCGCTGAACCACCAGGAGCGCGCCGTCACGCGCGCCACGACCGCACCGCAGGCAAAGAGTCCGACCAGCGCGAGCAGCAGCGCAGGCCAGATCGCGGACGCCCCCAGCAGATAGGGAAGGACGGGCAGCAGCGCGCCCAGCGCAAACGACCCGAAGGAGGAAACCGCGGCAACGGCGGGCGAAGGAAGGTCGGAGGGGTCGATGCCCAATTCCTCGCGGGCATGGATCTCCAGGGCCTGCTCCGGGTCCCGGGAGAGCTGCTCGGCGACCTGCCGGGCGAGGGCCGGCTCGACCCCGCGCGACTCGTAGAGGGCCGCCAGCTCCGCCAGCTCGTCCTTCGGGTGCTTGCGCAGCTCGGACCGCTCGATGTCCAGCTCGGCCTGCACCAGCTCACGCTGCGAGGCCACCGAGGTGTACTCCCCCGCGGCCATCGAGAACGCACCGGCGGCCAGGCCCGCGAGGCCGGTGATGATGATCGTCTGCTGCGACAGCGCACCGCCGGCGACACCCGTCATCAGGGCGAGGTTCGAGACCAGCCCGTCCATCGCACCGAAGACGGCGGGGCGCAGCCAGCCGCCGTTGACATCGCGGTGGGTGTGGTTGTCACGGTGCGCCACATGCGTCGGCGCCGCGGCATCCATGATCTCCATGACGGACATATCGGTACCTACTCCCTGCAACGAGGTGTGGGCCGATGGCGGCACTTCCCCCTCCAACACCTCGAAGTTATGCGCCCTTTACCCTCCGCCGCTAGCAAGGAAGGCCGAACTTACCCCGCTGACCTGCGGTTTTTCCGCGCGGTCGGTGATGAGATCCGGGTCACACAGCCTTCCGGGCCCCTCGGGAGCGCCGTCGCCCGTGCCGTCCGGGGGAGTCGACCGGGTGACCCTGCCGTCCGGGACAGGAGAGCCGGGCCGCCGCGTGGCACGGATACAGCGCAGCGGCCCGAACCGGCCGGCGCCCCGCGGTCCCGGGCGGCGGTCCGGCCCGTACGACAGAACGGCACGCACCATGAGCGCAGTGCACCCTCCGCCCGCGGACCCGGCCGCCCCCCGCCGCGGCGCGGGACGGTGGGCGCGACCGGGCCCGCGGCGCGATGCCCGGCCTCGCCGTCGGCGATGCGCCCGGCGCCCCTGCGGAGAGGCGACGCGCCCGGCGCCCCTGCGGGGAACAGGAAGCCCTCGCAGATCCGCCGCCGGGGGTGGCGCGACGCCTGCCGGGTGCTGTCCGGGTGTGCGCCGCCCCGCCCGGCCGGCACCGATCTCGTCGGGCCGGCCGGGCTGCTCGCCCGTACGGAGCTGACCGCCCCCGAAGGCGCGGGAGCGGCCGACCCGCCGGCCCTCCCGGAGGCCGTGCCCGGCGCCCTGCCGGCCCTCCCCCACCCCCACCGTGGAAGGACTCACCCGCACATGACCTACGCAAGCGAGCAGACACCGGCCGTGACCCCGGGCGCCGCCGCCACACCGGCCGCCCAGACCACCCAGGTCCTGCCGGCCATCTCCGTCACCCCGGTCGCGAAGCCGGTGCCCCCGGGTCCGGTGCCCCCCGCCGTCCCCGCCCCGCCGTCCCTGGAGGACCGGGCGACCGGCTGCCTGGTCGGCGCCGCCGTCGGCGATGCGCTCGCCGGGCCGGTGGAGGGCTGGTCACCGGAGGAGATCGTCAAGCGGCACGGCGGCCCGGTCGGGGGCATCGTCGGACCGTTCCACGACGACTGGCGCACCGCCCGTCCGATCGCGCCGTACCACAAGGGCGACGGACACGTCACCGACGACACCTTGATGACCCATGCGCTGGTGCGGGTCTACGAGACGGTGCGCGATCACCTCGACGCCTATGACATCGCCGACCACCTGGTACCGGATCTGATCGGCACCCCGCGCTGGATCCCGGAGCTGGAGGCCGAGGCACTGCCGCTGCAACGGATCTTCCTCGCCGAGAAGTGGATCGTGGCGCGGCTGCACTACGGGCACGCGGATCCGCGCGAGGCGGGCGTCGGAAACATCGTCAACTGCGGTGCGGCGATGTACATGGCACCGACCGGCATCGTCAACGCCGGCAACCCGGACCGGGCGTACGCCGAGGCGCTGGACATCTCCGGGGCCCATCAGTCCTCGTACGGGCGGGAGGCGGCGGGGGTGTTCGCCGCTGCCGTGGCCGCCGCGTTCATGCCGGACGCCACCCCGTCCTCGGTCGTCGTCCAGGCGCTGCGGCTGGCCAAGGACGGCACCCGCGCCGCGATCGAGGCGGTCTGCGAGGCCGCGTCGTCGCTCACCGGCCCCGAGTCGGCGCTGGTGGGGCTGCGTGCGGCGGTCGCGCCCTTCGACACGGTGGGCCCGGACTACCGCAATCCGTCGCTCGGCGCCCGGCGCCCCTCCCGGCTGCACGCCGTCGAGGAACTCCCCATCGCGCTCGGCATGTTGCTGACCGGTGGCGGCGACTTCCGGTCCACCGTCCTCGGCTCGGTCAACTACGGCCGCGACTGCGACTCCATCGCCACGATGAGCGGCGCGCTCGTCGGCGCCCTGCGCGGCGCGTCGGCGGTGCCGGCCGAGTGGAGCGGGGAGGTCGCCCGTGCCAGCCGCCTCGATCTGCAGGCGCCCGGCGCCGCGCTGGCCACCGTCGCCCGGGAGATCTTCACCCGCGACCGGGCCCGTGCCCGCACCCACGAGCAGGCCTTCACCGCGATCTCGGCCATCCCGGCGATGACGGAGGCGGGCGAACGGTGACGGACCCGGCGGCCGCCGCCCGGCCCGCCGCCCGGCTCCCGGCCCGCTCCCGGGAGCCGGCCGAGCGCCGCCACCGAGCCGCTGCCGCCGGGTCCGCACAGCACGGCGCCGGGCGGATCCGACGTATCGGGTCCGCCCGGCGCGGTCGGCAGCCGGTGGCCGCCTCAGGACTTCTTGGTGCTGCCGCTCCCGGCGGGCTTGGCGGCATCCGCCGGGGCATCCGCCGGGTCCGCAGCCTGGTTGCCGCGCGGCTCGTCCTTGGCGGACTCGGCCGCCGCCGCGGCCTTTGCGGCCCCGTCGGCAACCGGCTCCGTCGCACCGTCGTCGTCGGACACCGCCGTCGGTGAGGGCTTCGGCGACGGCTTCTCGACCGAGACCTTGGCATCGTCGGCGCTGTCGGTGCTGTCCGCGCCGTCGGCGCTGTCGGCGTCCTTCGCCCCTTCGGCGCCTTCGCCCTCCTGGCCCTCCTCGCCGTCGGCGAGCTGTGCCCCCGGCTCGACGACCGCTTCCCGGCCGGGTGCCTTCTTGGCGGAGATCACCAGATAGGCGATGGCCAGAATGAAGACGATCAGCGCGGTCCAGACGTTCAGCCGCAGGCCCAGGATGTGGTGCGCCTCGTCGACCCGCATGTACTCGATCCAGGCGCGGCCGGCGCAGTAGGCGGCGACATAGAGCGCGAAGGCCCGTCCGTGGCCGAGCCGGAAGCGCTTGTCGGCCCAGATCACCAGCGCCGCGACGCCGATGCACCACAGGCACTCGTACAGGAAGGTCGGGTGGTAGGTGCCGCCGACCCGTCCGATGGCCGGGTCGGAGCTGATCTTCAGCGCCCACGGGACATCGGTCGGCTTGCCGTACAGCTCCTGGTTGAACCAGTTGCCCCAGCGGCCGATCGCCTGCCCGAGGGCCAGACCGGGCGCCAGCGCATCGGCGTACGCCGGGAGCGGGATACCGCGCCGGCGGCAGCCGATCCAGGCACCCACGGCACCGAGCGCGACCGCGCCCCAGATGCCGAGGCCGCCCTCCCACACCTTGAAGGCGTCGAGCGGGTGGCCGTTCGGGCCGAAGTACGGCTCGTACGTCGTGACGACGTGGTAGAGGCGGCCGCCGACCAGCCCGAAGGGCACGGCCCACACGGCGATGTCGGCGACGGTGCCGGAGCGGCCGCCGCGCTGCACCCAGCGCTTGTTGCCGAGCCAGACGCCGACGAAGACGCCGATGATGATGCAGAATGCGTAGCCGCGCAGCGGGATCGGGCCGAGATGTACGACGCCGACCGACGGGCTGGGAATGAATGCGAGGTCCATGGCAGGGACGACGCTACCGCGCCGGGCGGGGTTGACGACAACCCGCCCGGCAACGGCTGCGTAACAGCCCTGTCCGCACACCATGACGCTGCGTGTCCGACAGGGCCGCGGCCTTCCTCGGGGGGACCCGGCTAGTACCCCGGCGTGGCGCTCGTTGCGGTCGGCTTCTCCTGGGGCGTGACGCTCCGTCCGGCCTGCTTGCCCTGGGGCGAGGTGCCCGTGTGCGGCGTGGAGCCGGTGTGCGGCGAAGTGCTGGTGTGCGGCGAGGCGCTTTTCCCCGGCTGCTTGCCCTTGTTGGCGTCCTGCACCATCTTCTTCAGGTCCGCGGGGGTGAACCGGCCGCCCTTCTCCTTCGACAAGTCCTTGCCGTTGAGCAGGACGGTCGGGGTGCCGCGGTATCCGGACTTGGCGAAGGCGTCATTGGACTTCTGCACGAAGCGGTCGTACCTGCCGTCGTTGACACAGGTGGTGAAGGCGGGGGTCACCAGCCCCTTGACCTTGCCGGCCAGTTGGAGGAGGTACTGCTTGTCGGCGAACTTGTCCTGCGGCTCGGGCGGTTGGTGGGAGTAGAGGACGTCGTGGTACGCGCGGAACTTCCCCGCGTCCTGGGCGCACAGGGCGGCGTTGGCGGCGTTGAGGGATCCCTTGCCGCCGGAGTTCCCGTCGATGATCGTCACGAGGTGGTACTCGCTCTTGAGCCGGCCGGAGTCCTCCAGCTCGTGGATGGCCGGACGGAAGCCGGTCTCGAACTGCTGGCAGGCGGGGCAGCGGAAGTCCTCCCACACGGTGAGTGTGGAGGGGGCGTCGGGTACGCCGACGGTGATGGCGGGTCTGCTGCCGCCGCTCGCCTGTTTCGGGCGGGCCGTCTCGTTGTCGGAGCTGCTCCCGCTGCCGCCGGACGAGGTCGCCCAGACGGCGATGCCGCCGGCGATCGCCAGCACCACCAGCACCGATCCGGCGACGATGGCCTGCCGGCCGCGCCGGGCGCGCGCCTTCTCCTTTTCCCGCTGTTCCTGCAGCCGCTCGCGGGCGGATTTCTTACCCTCATGGTTCTTCTGGCTCACGCCCCTGGACAACGAAGCGGAGGGGTGCCGCCGCACCCCTCCGCACCGATGTTCGCCCTATCGAGGGACAGCAGCCGGGCCTGCGTACCGCCGGACCGGCCGCGCGCACTGCCGCCGGCCGTACCGCCGGCCATGGTGCGGTGGGAGTGCTCGGGCTTGCCGTGGGTTTGCGGGCGGTACGGGCGGGGGCCTGTCGGACTTTTATGCTTCCAGGTCGTCGAGCCATGCCTGCGATGTCGTTACCCGAGCGCCGCGTACGGGGAAGACGCGCTCCATGAAGAAGTCATGGACATCCGGCTCGGCGTCGGCGCAGGCGTCGCTCACCACGGTGACGCGGTAGTCGTGATCGAGAGCGTCGAAGAGCGTTGCGGCGATCATCGCGCTGGTCGCCACGCCGGTCAGCACAAGTGAGTCGATGCGCTGGGCCCTCAGGAGCAGGTCGAAGTCGGTGCCCGTGAAGGCGCTGGTGCGCCGCTTCCCGACGATGGCCTCATCTGGACGCACGTCCAGCTCAGCGGCGATCCCGGTGTCCGGCGTTCCTTCGTGGAACAGGCTTCCGGCCTGGTGAAACCCCTGGAAGAGCAGGTTGTTTTCGGAGACATCGATTCCGGAGGCTCGCAGGTGGGTGCGCACAAAGATCACAGGAAGACCGTGATGCCGTGCTGCGGGTAGGAGCGACTGCAGTGCACCGATGGTTTCCCGGACGAAGGGGTAGCTCGCCAAGACGCCCGCTTGGATGTCTCCGACGACAAGTGCCGTTCGGGCACGGTCGGTCATGTGATCTGCTCCTCTTCTCAAGCTACGGCTACGGCTACGGCTACGGCTACGGCTACGGCTACGGCTGATCGGTCCCTGCCTCCTCTGCCCGGCGCCCGGCGGTGAGCAGGATCGCCACTCCGGCAGCCATGATGAGCGCGATGGTCAGCAGGGCGTAGGTGTAGCTGCCTGTTGCGGAGGCGATGGCTCCGGTCAGGTAGGGGCCGATGAAGCCACTGACGTTACTGACGGAGTTGATCAGAGCGATGCCCGAGGCGGCAGCTGCGCCCGTCAGACACAGCGGAGGCAGGCGCCAAAACTGTGGCATGGCGGTGTAGATGCCGGAGATGCTGAGGCAGAACGCGGTGATGAACAGGACGTTGTTGCGGGTGAACGTGGCCAGCAGCAGGCCAAGGATGCCCATGGCCATGGGCACGACGGTGGAGAACACCACCGACTTGCGCGATGTCACCCTCGGCCAGGTCAGCATGGCCACGATCGCGATCGCGGACGGGATGCCGGCGAGCAGCACGCTGCCGGCATTCGATGCGCCGGAGATGCTTCCGGTCAGGGTGGAGATCATCGTGGGCAGGAAGAACGCAATGGGATACAGCCCGAAGACAATCGCGAAGAAGGCCAGCGCGAGGGCCCAGACACGCCCGCTGGAAAGCGCCTGCCACACTCCCGAGAGTGCACCGTGGCTCTCTTGATCAGCCTTCTCCTGCATGAGCCGGCGCTCGATCGCCTCCTTCTCGGCCGTTGTCAGCCACTTCGCCTCACTGGGCTTGTCGGGCAGCATGGTGAAGATGAGGATTCCGGCCAGAATGGTGAGGCCCCCCTCGACGAGGAAGAGCGACCTCCATCCGGTAAGTCCCGTGAGGTTCTTCCCCCACGACAGGAGTGCGGCGGCCAGGGGCGAGCCGAAGATGCCGGAGAGGGGGATCATCATGAAGAACGCCGACATGGCCCAGGCCCGTTGTTTGCGGGGGAACCAGAAGGTCATGTAGAGCAAGATCCCCGCGGCCAGGCCCGCTTCGGCGAAGCCGAGGAGGATCCGCATCGCGTAGAGCTGTCCGACGCTCTGGACGGCTGCTGTCGCCATCGTGACCGCTCCCCAGGTGACGAGGATGCGCGTGATCCACCGCCGCGCCCCGAATCTGCGCAGCATCATGTTGCTGGGCACCTCGACGAGGACGTAGCCGATGAAGAACAGTCCCGAGGCCAGCCCCATCTGTGAGCTGGAGATGTGCAGCTCTTTGGTGAGGGGCTCGGCCATGTAGCCGAGGTTGGCGCGGTCGATGTAGCTCATGACATAGGCGACGCCGATGAACGGGATGATGCGCGCGCCTACTTTGCGCCAGACACGGCGCATGGATCGGTCGTGGAGAGCGGGGACGATGACCTCAGCCATGACAGTGACCTCTCATGGGATGCGGGTGGTCGGAGTTGCGGCCGGGCACGGGGGATGAGCGCCTGCGCGCTGAGCGGAGCGGAGTTCGTCCGTGGCAGTGGCGTCGACGGTTCCGTCGGGGACGACGACCACGCCATAGTCGCGGGCAGCTCCGGCGACGGTCACTTTCCCCTCCAGTACGTCGTGGAGGACCTGGTCGATGTCGCGGGTGAAGGGACTGCCGTGGCCTCCTCCTCCGGCAGTGAGGTGACGGTGGCGGTCGCCGGCGGTCAGGGTTTTGATGACCTTCGCCGGCAGGATCTCTTCCTGCGCCGTGCCGCCGTTGAGGATGTTGGACGACGGCGCGCCCCGACCTCCGTCCTCCAGGCCGTAGGGCAGGTGCTTGCGCCGGTCGGAGCGGATCTGTACGGATGCCTCGGCGTGCAGAATCGTCATGTCGCGGAAGGTCGACAGGCCGCCGCGCCACCGCCCCGGGCCGCCGGTGTCGGGGAGGTAGCCGTAGCCGTCGATGCGCAGGTGCCCGGACTGCTCAAGCTCTTCGACCGGTGTGTTGGCGAGGTTCGCGCCAAGTGGGCTGATGCCGTCCACACCGTCACGGTCGGGTCTGGCTCCCCAGGCCCCGCACAGGACGTCCCACAGGACCGCGCTGGATCCGTCCTGCTGTGTGATGCCGATGGCGATGGAGTCGGGACCCCCGTCGCCGGCAGCCGGCACACGGTGCGGGAAGACCGGTGCCAGTGCTCCGAGGACGGTGTCGATGATGCGGTAGGCGACCAAGCCCCGTGCGCCGCGGGCTGAGGGCCGCTTGCCGTTGAGGATGGAGCCCTCGGGGATGGTGAAGGTGAAGGGACGGTAGAAACCGCTGTTGGCGGGGATATCGGATCCCAGGGCGCCCTGGACGGCGGCGTAGGACGCGGACTGGGTGAAGGAAACCGTGGCATTGAGAGCCGAGGCGACCTGGGGGGACGATCCGGTGAAATCCAGGTGCAGCGCATCGTCGGCGATGGTCACCGTGACCCTGAAGGGAATGGGAGGCGATCCCAGACCGTCGTCGTCGATGTAGTCCTCGAACGCGTAACTGCCGTCGGGTGCCTGCGCGAGTGCGGCTCGCAGGAGCGTCTCCGAATAGTCGAGAAGTTCGTCGGTCAAGGCCGACAACTCCTCGCCACCGTGCCGCTCGGCAAGGTCCTTCAAACCCTCGCCGCCGGCGTGACAGGCGGCGAGCTGCGCTTCGAGGTCGCCGCGCAGCAGGGCCGGCTCGCGTACGTTGCGCAGGATCAGGGCAAGGAACGTCTCGTTGAGCGTGCCCGCTTCCACGAGGCGGGACGGCGGGATCTGAACGCCCTCGGCGAAGATGCTCGTGGACTGCACGGCCATGGAGCCTGCGGCCCATCCGCCCACGTCCGCGTGGTTGACGACAGTGACGGAGTAGCCGATCAGGTCCTGCCCGTCGGTGAACACCGGCGCGACGGCGAAGATGTCCGGCAGGTGCATACCGCCCAGGTCAGGGTCGTTGAGGAGATAGACATCGCCGGGGCGGACGGTGTCCCCGAAGGCGTCACGGACGGCACGCATCGCCTCGGGGATGGAGCCGAGGTGCACGGGACACGTGTTGGCCTGGGCGATGACCCGCCCGGAGGCGTCGCACAGCGCAGCGGAGAAGTCCATGCTGGAGGCGACGATCTGGGAGTGGGCAGTACGCAGGATGGTGATCGCCATCTCGTCGGCGAGTCCGGATACTGCGTTGCGGAACACCTCGAACGTGGCGGCGTCACGGACGGGGCGCGGGCTCATGACGATTCCTTCGTGGCAGTGGTCCAGCTGATGACGATGTTGTTGAGGCTGTCGAGGTGTGCGGTGGCTCCCGGCGGCACGAGGGTCGTGGAATCCATGTCCTCGATGACCAGCGGCCCGGATACGGGGTGGGAGTGGAGTTCCGTGCGGGCGATGACCCGAGTGGTCTCCGTTCGGTCGAACCGGCACGCTCGGGTGGTTGCGGGCCTGGATGCCGCCGGCGCGAGATGCAGGGCGCGGTCGATGGTGAGGGGGTTGCGCACCCTGGCCCGGACACGGATATTCACGATCTCGACGAGGTCATCGCTGCCCGCACGGCCGTAGGTGCGGCGGTGTTCGGCGTGGAACTGCCCGCGCGCCTGGGCCATAAGGGTGGGCGTGAGGCTGCCGTTCGGCACCGTGACCGGGAGTTCGAACCGCTGGCCGTGATACCGCATGTCGAGGATGCACTGAACATCAGCTTCGGAGCCCGGCACGGCCTCGCGCAGCGCACGCGTGACGTCCTCGGCCATACGGTCGAACTCAGCCGAGAGCGCACCGAGTTGCTCGAATTCGGGCCGGTAAGGCACCACCATTTGCCGTGCCGTATCGGCCACGAGGAGACCGAGGCTGCTGAACAGTCCCGTATGTACGGGGACGATGACAGTGTCGATGCCCAGTTCCTTGGCCAGCGCCGCACCGTAGAGCGGGCCTGCCCCGCCGAAGGCCACCATGACGGCGTCCCGCGGGTCACGGCCTCGTTCACTGGTGACGGCCTTGACCGCCTTGGTCATGTTGGAGACCGCAACTTCGTAGGCGCCGCGCGCGGCGGAGGGGATGTCCACGTCCAGCTGCCGGGCGACGGCTACGAGGGATTTCTCCGCGAGGTCCGGCCGGATGGCCACGCGGCCGCCTGCGATGGCTTGGGGGCTCAGGTAGCCCAGTACGACATTGGCGTCCGTGAGGGTGGGGCTGTCGCCGCCGTTGCCGTAACAAGCAGGGCCTGGCCGGGATCCCGCGCTCTCGGGGCCGACCCTCAGGGAGCCTCCCGCATCGGTGGACACGATGCTGCCTCCGCCGGCGCCCACTTCGGCGATGTCGATGGACGGGACACGCACGGTGTAGCCGGCGCCTCTGCCCATGCTGCGGGTGAGGTTCATGCCCCCGCCGACTTCGTAGTCGGCAGCGACAAATGGCTCTCCGTCCTCGATGAGAGAAGCCTTGGCAGTGGTTCCGCCCATGTCGAATGCCACGACAGAGTCGAGTTTCATCAGCTGGGCGAGTTTCTGGACGGCGATGACGCCTGCTGCGGGGCCGGACTCGATGATCTGAACAGGGCGCTCCACCACGGAAGGCGCGTCGAGGAGGCCGCCGCTGGACTGCATGATCATGAGAGGCTCGGTAATGCCCGCGTGGTGCAGCCCTTCGCTGAGCGCGGTGACGTAGTCGCGCACCTGCGGCCCTACGTAGCTGTTCACGACCGCTGTGCTGGTGCGCTCGAACTCCTGCATCTGCGGAGAGATGTCGACGGAGGCAGTGACGTACACCCCGGGCAGCAGATCGCGCAGTTCAGCTGCCACGCGTTGTTCCTCGTCGGGGCGGACATGGGAGTTGATCAGGCACACGGCGACGGCTTCGATGCCTGCGACACGGATCTGATCCGCCAGGTCGGCCACCTCGGCGATGTCCACAGCAAGCTCAAGAGCGCCGCTGGAGGCAATGCGCTGGTGCAGCTCGTAGCGGTGGCGCCGCGGCGCCAGGGGGACGGGCTTCTGCCAGGACAGGTCGTACAACAGGGGGCGGCGCAGGCGGCCGAGTTCCAGAACGTCCCGGAAGCCCTTGGTGGTGACCAGTGCGGTGCGTGCGCCACGCATTTCCAGGATGGCGTTGGTCGCCACCGTGGTGGCGTGCAGCATCGCGTGAACCTGATGGGCTCCGACGCCGGCGTCGGACAGCGCGGTAGTTGCGCCTGTGACGACTGCGGTGCCGAAGTCGGGCGGGGTCGAAAGAACCTTGACCGGCACGACGCGGCCACCCGGTCCGAGGGCGATGACGTCGGTGAAGGTGCCGCCGATGTCGGCGCTGACGCACCAGCCTTCGTCGGCATTGGTCCTGGGCGCTGCTGGCACGTTCGGCTCCTTCGAAGGGGCTGGGGACGCAGACGCCGCACAGACGGATGCGTCGACAACAGGAAGGGAATGAGATCTCAGATCTCAAACCAACTCATCTGAGATCTTTTCGTGGGTTGAGCGTTGACTCTGCGTACGGCACCTGGGCAGCCGACGTGGCCGCTCGGGGTGCGGTGGTGTCAGGCGTAGGGGGCTTGCCCGGCCAGAGAAGTCAGGCGCCTGCCCACTTCAGCCAGAGAGTCAACGCTCCCGCCGTACAGCACGCGGGCATGGGTGGGAGGGCCCGCGAAGGCGTCCCCGGCAATGGCGGTGACGCCGTGTGACAGGAGAAGGTTCTCCAGGTCGCGGCCCGTGACTCCAAGGGAAGCGAAGTCGGCGAAGGTGAAGACGCCGGCGTCGGGCCGCACGGCTTTCAGGCCTGCTTGTGCAAACCCTGCCAGTTGCACGTCACGACGGAAGCGCAACGTCGCAAAGGACGACTCGATCCACTCTTGCGGCCCGGCGATGACAGCCTCCGCAGCGGCCTGCGCCACGTCGCCGACATTGATGGAGTCCCATTCGAACGCGCGGTGTATCGGTTGCAGCAAGTGGGCGGGAGCATTCACGTACCCCACCCGCCAGCTGGTGAAGGCGTAGTTCTTGCTGAGGCTGGTCACCGTGACCAGATCGGGATGGCGCTCCCGTAGGAGCATCTGGGGCGTGTAGCCGGGGCCGTCCCACACATAACGCTCGTAGGACTCGTCGGCGAGCACGACCATCCCGTGACGTGCCGCCACGTCAAGAAGTTCCACGAGCCGCCGGCGACCGGGGACGTAGCCGGTGGGATTGCTGGGATTGCAGATCAGCAGCGCCTTGGTCGCGGGGGTCACGGCAGCCTCTACCGCCTCGGGGTCGTATTCCCATCCGAGGCTTTCCTCCAAGGGCACATAGACCGGACGGACTCCGGCCATGCGGATCATGCCGTCGAAGAAGTAGGTGGGGGCCGGTACGACGATCTCGTCACCGGGCTCCAGCAGGGCCCGGATGGCGACACTCATTCCGTGTTGCGCACCATGGGTGATCAGGAGTTCGCTCTCCGGATCCACGTCCAGCCCGAAGGTGGATTCCAGGTGACAGGAGATCGTTCGGCGCAGTTCGGCGGAACCACGGCTTCGACGGGGAAAGAGCTGACCCGCCGCGATCCGGGCAGCCTCGACGACATGACGCGGCATCGGCAATACCGGCACGCCGCCCATGGGGATCAGATCAGCGCACGGCCCTGACTCGCCGAGCGTCCGTTCGGCGAGCTCAAGAGCGGGCAATCGTCTCAGAGCCATGATGATTCCCTTCGAAGGCATCGGGCGGGCCGCGAAAGCCCCGCCACTGCAGGGCGGCTCTTGTCGTTGTCGCGAATTCCGAGCCGGAGCACCTTGCTCACTGACAGGTGAGCGGACGTTTCGGGGAGGGTGGCCGAACCGCACTTTTGGCGAGATCCCTAACAAGCAATCTGAGATCTCAGTTCACCATTCCGATACCCCCCTGTCAATCGTTCCGTACCACCGGAAAGAACTCCCGGGCGCATCTCAGGACACCTGGATGCTGGCCTGCGTGATCGAATCGCTCGACAGGAGGGTGTCGATGATCTGGCTCTGCGAGCCCGCCATCCGTGCGGCCATGGCCGCACGGGCGGCGACGGGATCCCGCCGCCGAATGGCCTCAAGGACCACGCGCCGCCCATGCGCCGCCGACGCCGAGAACGGCAGCGACTTCAGAGTGATCCGCAGGACGCGTTCCAGCTCGTCGAAGACCCGCGTGATCGACTGCGCCAGCATGTCGTTGCCGCAACCGTTCGCGATGATCGTGTCGAACTCGAAGTTGGCCCGGAGGAAGGCTTCGACGCTGGCGACGTCGCCCAATTCGTAGGTCGCACCGAGCAGCTCTTCAAGGCGGGCGAGGCTCGACTCGGGGCGGCCGAGCTGCGCGGTCAAGCCGGCCGCCTCCGTCTCCAGGAGCTGACGGAACGCACACAGGTCCCGAGTGCGCTTCAGGGTCACCGGGAGGATCCGGTACCCCGATCGGGGCAGCACCTGGACCAGACCGTCACGCTGGAGACGGGTCAGAGCCTCCCTGACGGGCATGGTGCCCGCCTCCGCCAGGCGCGAAAGCTCAGTTTTGGTGACGTGCGCGCCCGGCTCCAGTTCGAGCTCGATGATCCGTCGCTTGATCGCAAGGTAGGCGCGCTCGGTAGCGTTTGCACTGGCGTGATCGGTGCTGAGAATGGCCGGCAGGTATGTCACACCACCATGATGGCACCAGTGATCCCAGATAGGTGCTCTCAGATCTTGGATTGCCGGGGTGTGGCCATGGCGTCAGGGCGCATCGCCGAGCCGCTCGCGGGCCACGGAACGAGCCGCCTCCCACGTGGTCACCGGACGTCGGGCGAGCCGTGTGCCGAGGTGACCCGAACCCGAGAGGGTCATCCGCGGCCCTTCCCCCCTGGCAAAGCCGTTGGTGGCGGAATGCGCCGCTGCGAGGAGCAGGAGTGTCAGGGGGCGGGAAGTGCGCCGGACGGCGTCAAGTGCAGCGAGCTGAGGAGCACGGCCTGGCGGCTCCTGTAGTCGGCCACGTTGCGCAGTTTGAGCTGTTCGTAACCGCGCACCCGGTCGGGCAGTTCGGCGAGCTCCTGGACGAGCTGAGGGTCCGACCCGCTCGCCGACAGCGCGCGCAGGACGGTGCGTCGATAGTCCTCGACGAGGGAACGCTCGACGCGGCGGACGTGCGCATACCCGAAGGGGTCCAGGGGCGTTCCCCGAAGGGTTCGCATGGCGTGCAGCAGCCGGAATGCCGGCCGGAACCAGCGTCCCAGGCTGACCTTGCGCTCGATGCCCACAGCTCTCAGGACAGGTGGGTGGAGCCGGTAGGAGAAGCGTGAACCCACGCCGAACTGCGACTCGATCTGGTGCTGCAGGGTGTCGTCGAGTGCTAGACGGGCGACCTCGTACTCATCCTTGTACGTCATGAGTTTGCACAGGTTGCGGGCGACCGCCTCGGTGATGGCGGTGGAACCCGCTTCGATACTGCGGATCTGCTCGACGTAGAGCGCATAACTGCGTGCGTACCGCTCGTTCTGATACTGGATGAGGTCCGGGATACGAATATCGAGCAGCCGGGCCAGTTCCGTTCCGGGCTCTGCCGCGACCAGAGACCGTACCCGCGCAGCGGCGGGCGGGGCAGGACGGGCAGCGAGGGGACGGCGCACCGGCGTGGCGGCAGCACTGGCCCCCTGGGGGTCGGCAATCAGCTGGCGCCCCCTGCGGAAAGCCTGCAGGTTGGTTTGCACGGCGACGCCGTTCAACGTGATGGCCCGCTCAATCGCTGCGGCGGACAGCGGCAGGGCTCCACTCTGGTAGGCCACGCCGACCTGCAGAACGTTCGCGAACTGGTCCTCGCCGAAGAGGGCTTCGGCCTGGGCTCGGGCGTCCAGGTAGATGGCACGGGCGCTCGCCGCGCGGATGGCATCCCTGATCCGGTCTTGATCGGGGAAGGCGACGTCGGTGTCGACGACCATACGGCCGGTGGGCACTTCGGTCGTGGAGACCACTGAGGTGGTGCGTTCGGCGTCTGCCGCGGAGAGGTACTTCGGGTCGGCACCGACGAGGATGTCGCAGGCCAGATAGAGATCGCACTCCGAGGCAGCCAGCCTGGCAGCCTGCTCCAGGACTGTCGAAGTGATCTTTACGTCGGAGACGACAGCCCCGCCCTTCTGCGCAAGTCCGGTCTGGTCGAGGGAGCGCACGTGTTTGCCGTCGAGCACTGCGGCGGTGGCGAGGATCTGGGCAACGGTGACGACACCGGTGCCGCCGATGCCGGCGATGCGCAGGGTGAAGGTGTCCTGATCACCGCTGCGCACAGGCTCGGGCAGGTCGGCCGCGGACAGCGCCGGTGCTTCCCGCCGGGCCTTTCGGCCGCTTGGTGTCACGGCGACGAACGAGGGGCAGTCGCCGTCGAGGCAGGAGAAGTCGAGGTTGCAGGAGGACTGGTCGATGGCGGTCTTGCGACCGTACTCGGTGGTCACCGGTTGAACGGACAGGCAGTTGGACTTGGTTCCGCAGTCCCCGCAGCCCTCGCAGATCCTCTCGTTGATCACGACCCTGGTCGTAGGCGCAGCCGCCTTGCCGCGTCGGCGCTTGCGGCGTTTCTCGGCGGCGCACTCCTGGTCGTGGATGAGTACCGTGACGCCAGGCGTCGCTGCGAGTTCTTCCTGACTGCTGATGAGCTGATCACGGTGGCGGACCACGACGCCCTTGGGAAGCGCGGCTTTGCGCAGGCGTTCGGGGGCCTCACTGGTGATGATCACCTTGGCGGCACCTTCGAGGAGCAAAAGGGCGGCGACGCGGTCGACAGGCAGGGCTCCGACGGCCTTCTGCCCACCGGTCATGGCCACGGCGGAGTTGTACAGCAGCTTGTAGGTGATGTTGACGCCGGCAGCGACTGCGGCCCTGACCGCGAGGCTCCCTGAGTGCATGAAGGTGCCGTCACCGATGTTCTGCACGAAGTGGTCGTCGTCCAGGAACGGAGCCATGCCTATCCACTGGGCGCCCTCGCCTCCCATTTGCGTCATGCCGACGACGTTGCCCACCTGCTCGGGCTCCATGAACACGGCCATCGTGTGACAGCCGATGCCCGCACCGACCAAGGATCCGTCGGGGACCTTGGTCGAGGAGTTGTGCGGGCACCCCGAACAGAAGTACGGCGTTCGTGTCAGCAGCGGCAGCGAGATGCGCTCGCGCGGGCGACGGGCTTCCGCAGGAGCGAGGTACCCGTGATCTGCAAGGCGATTGCCGAGGCCGATGGCGATCGCCTCGGGACCGAGCTCCCCGACCGCGCTGAACAGCGTCGTCCCCTTCGGACCGTACTTGCCGTAGACGGCCGGTCCCCCGGTGCCGCCGTAAAGGGCCTCCTTGACGGCCGCCTCGATGAACGAACGCTTCTCTTCCACCACGATGACTTCACGCAGGCCCGAGGCGAAATCACGCACGATGGTCGGCTCAAGGGGGTGGATGGCGGCCAGCTTGAGCTGACGGACCCCGACGCGGGCGAGGGCTTCTTCGTCCAGGCCCAGACTTCGCAGGGCCTGCTGGACGTCGAGGTGGGTTTTGCCTGCGGTGATGATGCCGATCCGGTCCGCCGGTGTGCGGTTGAGGATCCGGTTGAGGTTGCCGGCCCGGAGGTAGTCCAGGACCAACGGAAGGCGCACGGTGTAGAGGCTCTGTTCCAGAGCGGCAAGGCTGCTGCCCAGCAGATGCCCATGGGGCCGGTGGGTGTAGGCACCGGACGGCAGTGCCGGCGGCTGCCAGGCGGGATGCACGATCGCAGTGCCTGCCGCGTCCGCGACATCGGTGACGACCTTCATCGCGGCCCACACGCCGCTGGCCCGGGACAGCTCGATGGCGTGCATCCCGTAGTCCAAGATGTCCTGCGGGTCGGACGGAGAGAAGACCGGCATGGCGAGGTCGGCCAAGGCGAGTTCCGAGGCGCAGGGCACCGACGAAGATTTCGCCGCAGGGTCGTCCCCGACGAGGGCGAGTGCGCCCCCTCGGGCAGAAGTCCCGACGAGGTTGGCGTGGCGCAGGGCGTCGGTGGCCCGGTCCAGACCAGGGGCCTTTCCGTACCAGAGCCCGATCACGCCGTCGGCGCGCAGTTTCCCTACCCCGGCAGCCAGTTGACTGCCCATGACGGAGGTGGCGGCCAGTTCCTCGTTGAGGCCGGGACGGTGCACCACGTCATGTTCCGTGAGCAAGGGCGTATGGCGCATCAGTTCAAGATCGAAGCCGGCCAGCGGCGAGCCTTCGTAGCCGGAGACAAAGGCGGCATTGCGCAGCCCGGTACGCCGATCTTGCCTGATGCGGCTGAACAGCAAGCGCACCAGGGCCTGGACTCCGGTCAGGTAGACCCTGCCCTCGTCTCGCAGGTATCGGTCCTCCAGCGTGAAGCCGCCAGACGTCTCCGTTGAATCGTCCACAACAGTCATGCGATCACCTAGCTCCCAGCTGAGCAGGCCGGATGTTCAATTGGCCCAGATACTAGAAACAAGGGGGGCATGTAGGTCAATGAAGCTGGCCATTGACTGGGCCAATGGCCTGCTGTTTGACTGCGCAGCAGGTCAAAGGAAAGGACATCGGTACAGCCATGGACGACCTTGACGCTTCCCTTTTGCGCCTCCTGCTCGAGGAACCACGGGCCGGGATGCGCGAGTACGCGCGCATCCTGGGAGTGGCCAGGGGCACTGTGCAGGCCCGGCTCAACCGTCTGGAGAGCACAGGAGTGATCGCCGACCACGCCCCACAGCTGAGCGTTGCCACGATGGGGTACCCCGTCCTCGCCTTCGTCCACCTGCACCTCGCGCAGGGCAGGCTGGACGAGGTCACTGCGGCGTTGCACGCCATACCCGAGGTCATCGAGGCGCACAGCGTCACCGGCGAAGGCGACTTGGTGTGCCGCGTCGTGGCCCGGGAGAACGGCCACCTGGAGGACGTGATCCAGCAATTGATCAAGCTTCCCGGCGTCGTTCGCACGAAGACCGAGGTCGTTCTCAGCGAGCGCATGCGACGACGCACGCTGCCGCTGGTGTTGCAGGCCGGCAAGCGCCGGCCGACGCCGCCCACCACGCAGGCCTGAGCAGCCGCCCGTAGTCGCACAGGGGCACGGCGGAGCGCCCCACACCCTGCCGCCCTGCCGCCCCGCGGCAGCGAGGCGGCGAGGCGGCGAGGCGGCGAGGCGGCGAACCACGCTCCATGGACACACAGGGGAACGACCGCTAACGTACCCCTCCAGCGCGTTAACGCCTGTTAACCCCGGATGGCGCCTGTTGGTGGCCGGCCTCAGCCCGGCTCGCCACATTCTGCAGCCGCATTTCGCCTGTTGGCGTCGATTCCGTTCCAGCTGGCAGTCCCTGCGCCGGTGGCGCATCAGCACCGTCCGCCGTCGCACCCCAACCGGAGGCACCGATGGACAAAATCGTCACTTCGGCCACCGATGCGGTCGCGGAGATCCCCCATGGAGCTTCGCTCGCCGTCGGAGGCTTCGGACTTTGCGGCATCCCCTCGGTACTCATACAGGCTCTACTCGAACGCGGCACAACAGACCTGACAGTCGTATCCAACAACTGCGGTGTGGACGACTGGGGTTTGGGATTGCTGCTCAGCGCTCGGCGCATCTCTCGGGCGACGTGCTCATACGTCGGCGAGAACAAGGAATTTGCTCGCCAGTACCTGGGCGGAGAAATGGAACTGGAGCTCGTACCGCAAGGAACTCTCGCCGAACGACTGCGGGCCGGCGGCTGCGGGATCCCTGCCTTCTTCACACCAGCAGGTGTCGGTACCCAGGTCGCCGAAGGCGGGCTGCCCTGGCGGTATGACCCGAGTGGAAAAGTCGCAGTCGCCTCGCCCAAGAAGGAAGTGCGCGCGTACAACGGGAGGGAATACGTACTCGAGGAAGCCATCACCACAGACTTCGCCCTCGTCCGGGCAGCCAGAGGAGACCGGCACGGGAACCTCGTCTTCGACAAGTCCGCCCGGAACTTCAATCCGCCGGCCGCAATGGCCGGTCACGTCACCATCGCGGAAGTCGAAGAACTCGTCGAACCCGGCGACCTCGACCCGGACAGCATCCATCTCCCCGGAGTGTTCGTACAGTCGGTACTCGTGCTGACTCCCGCACAGGCCACCGACAAGCGCATCGAGAAGAAGACCGTGCGCCGGGCGCATGCCACCACGAGGGGAGCGCAGCACTGATGACCTGGTCGAGAGACGAAATGGCGGCACGGGCAGCTCGGGAACTCTCGGACGGCGCCTATGTGAATTTGGGTATCGGGCTGCCGACGCTGGTCCCCAACCATCTTCCTCCCGGCATACACGTAGTCCTGCAGTCCGAAAATGGCATCTTGGGCCTCGGGCCCTACCCCACTCCTGATGAGCTGGACGCGAACCTCATCAACGCCGGCAAAGAGACCGTGACCGTCACTCCCGGCTCCTCATTCTTCGATTCCGCCCTGTCCTTCGGCATGATCCGCGGCGGTCACATCGACGTGGCCATTTTGGGCGCCATGCAGGTCTCGGCCGAGGGAGATCTTGCCAACTGGACGATCCCCGGCAAGATGATCAAGGGGATGGGAGGAGCTATGGACCTCGTGCACGGTGCCCGTCACGTCGTCGCCCTGATGGAACATGTTGCCAAGGACGGCACCCCGAAGATCGTCAAGGAATGCTCGCTGCCTCTGACGGGCCGGCGATGTGTGCAGCGCGTGATCACCGATTTGGCCGTGCTCGACATAACGGTCCACGGGCTGCTGCTCACGGAGACCGCCCCGGGCGTAAGCGTGGCCGACGTGAAACAAAGGACAGCGGCCGAACTTCAGGTCGCGGACTCTCTCAGCACCTCGTGACGCCGCCGCGGTGTGTCCGGTCGAGATCCCTGTCGGTCCGGCCCGGCTGGGGTCCGCCGCCCGTTCACCTTGACCGGCTCCGCCCGCGGCGCCAGTTTGACCAGGGAATTCACTGGTCAAACTCGCGCCGCGAGCACCAAGCCGAAGCGCGCCACCACCACATCAAGCGGCGACTGCGACTCCAGATCCAGCAGACTTGGCCCTAGTCCCGCTTGCGCACGCCCTCGGCCAGCTCGCCCGCCAGGGCGCGGACCCCGGCGAGCCCGGCCGCCAGGTCACCGTCCGCGGCCAGCATCCGCTTGACGAACGCCGAGCCGACGATCACACCGTCCGCGAACCGGGCCACCTCGGCGGCCTGTTCGGGGTTGGAGACGCCGAGGCCGACGCAGACCGGCAGCCCGGTGGTCGCCTTGGTGCGCCGTACGAGGTCCTGCGCCTGTGCGCCCACCGACTCGCGGGTGCCCGTGACGCCCATCAGCGAGGCGGCGTAGACGAAGCCGGAGCCCGCCGCCGTGATCTCGGCGAGCCGCGCGTCCTTGCTGCTGGGGGCGACGACGAAGACGGTGGCGAGACCGTGCTTGTCGGCGTGCTCGCGCCAGGTGGCGGACTCCTGGACGGGCAGGTCGGGCAGGATGCAGCCCGCGCCGCCCGCCTCGGCGAGCTCGGCGGTGAAGCGCTCGATGCCGTAACGGTCGATCGGGTTCCAGTACGTCATGACGAGGACGGGCTTGCCGGTGGCCTCGTGCGCCTCGCGCACCGTGCGCATCACATCCGCGATCTTGACTCCCCCGCGCAGGGCGATGTCGTCGGCGGTCTGGATGACCGGTCCGTCGAGGACCGGGTCGCTGTGCGGCAGCCCGATCTCCACGATGTCCGCGCCGCCGTCGAAGACGGCCTTGGCCGCCTCGATGCCGCCGTCGACGGTCGGGAACCCGGCCGGCAGATAGGCGATGAGGGCGGACCGGCCCTCGGCCTTCGTGGCGGCGAGGGTGTCACTCAACAGCTTGATGTTCCCGCTCACTTGACGTCCCCCTCGATCTCCGCGTCCGCGGTGTCGGTGTCCGCCTCGACGGCGGCGTCCGTGTCGTACAGGCTGAAGTAACGGGCGGCGGTGTCCATGTCCTTGTCGCCGCGCCCGGACAGGTTGACGACGATCAGCCCGTCCGTGCCGAGCTCCTTGCCGAGGTCCAGCGCCCCGGCCAGGGCGTGGGCGCTCTCGATGGCCGGGATGATGCCCTCGGTCTGCGACAGGAGGCGCAGCGCCTGCATCGCGGCGTCGTCGGTGACTGCACGGTACTCACCGCGGCCGCTGTCCTTGAGGAAGGCGTGCTCGGGCCCGATGCCCGGGTAGTCGAGACCCGCCGAGATGGAGTAGGGCTCGGTGATCTGGCCCTCCTCGTCCTGGAGGACGTAACTGCGGGACCCGTGCAGGATGCCCGGCTCACCGGCGCTCAGTGTGGCGGCGTGCTCACCGGTCTCGATGCCGTGGCCTGCGGGCTCGCAGCCGATGAGCCGGACGCCGGCGTCCGGGATGAAGGCGTGGAAGAGCCCGATGGCGTTGGAGCCGCCGCCGACACAGGCGACGGCCGCGTCGGGCAGCCGGCCCGCGCGCTCCAGGATCTGGCGGCGCGCCTCGACGCCGATGACGCGGTGGAAGTCGCGGACCATCGCGGGGAACGGGTGCGGTCCGGCGACGGTCCCGAAGAGGTAGTGGGTGCGGTCGACGTTGGCGACCCAGTCGCGGAATGCCTCGTTGATGGCGTCCTTGAGGGTGCGGCTGCCGGACTTCACGGCGATGACCTCGGCGCCGAGCATCCGCATCCGGGCGACGTTGAGGGCCTGGCGCTCGGTGTCGATCTCGCCCATGTAGACGGTGCATTCGAGGCCGAAGAGGGCGCAGGCGGTGGCGGTGGCGACGCCGTGCTGGCCGGCGCCGGTCTCGGCGATGACGCGGGTCTTGCCCATCCGCTTGGTGAGCAGCGCCTGGCCCAGCACGTTGTTGATCTTGTGTGAGCCGGTGTGGTTGAGGTCCTCGCGCTTGAGGAACACCCGCGCCCCGCCGGCGTGTTCGGCGAACCGCGGTACCTCGGTCAGTGCGCTGGGGCGCCCGGTGTAGTTGACCATCAGGTCGTTCAGTTCGGCCGCGAACGCGGGGTCCGCCTTGGCCTTCTCGTACTCGGCGGCGACCTCGTCGACCGCGGCGACGAGCGCCTCGGGGATGAACTTGCCGCCGAAGGCACCGAAATAGCCTTCGGGGCTCGGCACGCGTCCCTCGGGGTCGGGAAGGAAGAAATCGGAGGACATCAGACGCACTCCTCTGCCGGGGCAACTGCCCCGGAAGTCCGGTTGTGTCGGAGATATTCGGGATTCAGGCATCACGGTAGGCGGCGCGCACGGCGAGGGACCACTGCCGCCGCGGAGCCGCAGGGGCGGTTGCGCGGGGCCGGCCGATGCCGTGGAACGCGGCCGCAGCGCCCCCCCGCCCCCTCCCCCTCTCCCCCTTCGGGGGAGGGGGCGGGGGGTGGGTTCGGGGGTGGGGGGAGCGAGCAGGCGGTCAGACGACCGCCCGGTCCCTGTGCACCCCGGCGCCGGCACGGGGCCGACGCGTCAGCGCGCGGGCCCCGGTCGCCATCGCCTGCCGTTGATCTGTCCCGGCTCCGATCCAATGTGATACCTGACCCTGCGCCCGTGGACCCGCCGTGCGGGCGCCCGGCAGCCGCGATGCCACGGGGGCAGCGCGCAGCGCTTCGCCTCGGGGCGGCGGGGGACGGGCGGGAAGCCCCGGCCCGGCGCCGGGGCGGGCAGGCGGGGTGCCCGTGCCGCGACGCACACACCGGCCGGGCCCGGGTACGGAACCCGGACCTGGCGGCGGCAGTCTGCGGCGGTGGCGGTCATGTCGGTGTGTGCCGTCCCCGGCCGCTCAGGACCGGCCGTGCCGGATCGCGGGGTGGGAGCCGGCGGCGACCAGATCGGCGACCGCGGTCCTGGGGTCCTTGCCGGTCACCAGGGACTCACCGACCAGTACCGCGTCCGCGCCGTCATTGGCGTAGGCGATCAGGTCGTGCGGTCCGCGCACCCCGGACTCGGCGATCTTGACGATGTGGCCGGGGATCTCGGGCGCGATCCGGGCGAAGTTGCCGCGGTCGACCTCGAGGGTCTTCAGATTGCGGGCGTTGACCCCGATGATCTTCGCGCCGGCGTCCACCGCGCGGGCGACCTCTTCCTCGTCGTGCACCTCGATCAGCGGCGTCAGCCCGATCGACTCGGCCCGCTCGATCAGCGAGACCAGGGCCTCCTGCTCCAGCGCGGAGACGATCAGCAGCGCGAGGTCGGCGCCGTAGGCACGGGCCTCCCAGAGCTGGTAGGCGGTGACGATGAAGTCCTTGCGCAGGACGGGGATGTCGACCTTCGCACGGACGGCCTCCAGGTCGGCCAGCGAACCGCCGAACTTGCGCTGCTCGGTCAGGACGGAGATGACCGCCGCGCCGCCCGCCTCGTAATCGGCGGCCAGACCGGCCGGGTCGGCGATCGCGGCGAGCGCGCCCTTGGAGGGGCTGGAGCGCTTGACCTCGCAGATCACCGTGACGCTCTCGCCCTTGAGGGCGGCGACGCCGTCCTTGGCGGGGCGCGCCTTCCGGGCCCGCTCCTTGAGCTCGTCGAGGCCGACGCGCGCCTGCCGCTCTGCGAGGTCGGCGCGGACGCCGTCGATGATCTCGTCGAGCACACTCACGCGAGCGGCCTCCTTCTGGAGCGGTGGAGGTGAACAGTGGGCCGGGGGACGCACTGTCCTGTCCGGCACTCCGATGGTATCCGCCATGGCAGGCAGGTCTCACATCCGGTGGACCGCGGTCCCACGACCTGGGCATTTCCGGGGCGCGGACGGGGCTGCTGACGGGGTTGCGCACCCCCGCACGGACGTCCGGCGGTCACGGGGCCAGCCCGCTGCCGAAGGGGAGATTGCGGACGACCGTGAAGACCAGCAGCAGACCGCCCAGCGCCCACCAGTGGGCGGCTCGCGGGCGCGGCCCCGCCGTACGCCGTCCGCGCACCGCACGGCTCAGCCAGAGCACCCAGAAGGCCGCACAGGCGGCGTATCCGGCCACCGCGAGGGCATTGGCGCCCAGCGCCGCGGCGAGATCGCCGTGGGCGACGGCATGGGCGCTGCGCAGCCCGCCGCAGGCCGGGCAGTAGAGGCCGGTGAGGTGCAGCAGCGGGCACACGGGGTAGTGGCCCGGCTCGTTCGGGTCGACCGCACCGAGGAAGGCGAAGGCGGCCGTGGCGGCGGCCACGACGCCCAGGGGTGCCGCGAGACGGCGTGGCAGGCCGCCGGGCAGTGGGGTGTCGGGCCGGGGCTGCGCCGCGGGTTCGCTCACGTGCCGATTGTGCGGTCGTACGCGCAAAGGCGCAGCTTCTCGGCCGCCGCCCGGAACGGGCACGGACGGCGGGTACGGCACCTGGGGTGCCCACGGGCCGGGAAGCGGCGCCTTCGAGGGGTGCCACGAGGGTGGCGCCGGGCCGCGGCGCCACGGGAGCGGGAGTTCAGCCCTCCTGCGGCTGCGCCTGGGCCTGGGGGCGCGGCTTGGCCGAGCGCTTGGGCTCCTGGCCCAGGCCGGCCGCGCGCATCAGTCCGCCCACCACGGCACCGAGGCAGGTCAGCACGATGCCCGCCCAGAAGCCGGGCACATTCGCCAGCACGATGAAGGCTCCGGAGACGCAGAAGCCGATGAACGAGATGATGACGCCGGTCCAGGCGGCGGGGGTGTGTCCGTGGCCACTGCTCGACATGAATGCTCCTCGTTGCTCTCTCGCGCCGGGGTCGGGGCGCGGTGATCCTCTTCGCCCATTGTCACCGATGCCCGGGGAGGCACCGTTACCGGGTGGGGTCCTCACCGCGGTCCAGGGACTTCCAGATCTCCTCAGGGCGGTCCAGATCCGGCGTGGCCGGCGCCCGCCGCGGGCCACGGGCGCCACCGGGCGTGCGCTCGTAACGGCCCGACATTGCAGGCCAGTGGCGTCCGCGGACCAGTGCCAGCAGCCCGGCGGCCAGCAGCAGCAGACCGCCGGCCACGGCCACCCACGGCCATCCGGTGTGCGTGACGTGATGCACATCGGCTCCGGTCAGCCCGACCGCGGTGGCCGCCTTCTCGCGCAGCGCCGAGTTGTCGGAGTTGCCCCGCACCGCGGCGACGATGATGCCCGCGCCGCTGAGCGCGAGCAGAGCCGCGACCGCGACCCGGCCGGCCCGGCGCACCGCGAAGACGGCGACCAGCGCGGCCAGCCCGACGACGGCCAGTGCGCCGGGCACCCCGGTCACATCGGCGCCGGTCACGCTGCGCGGCAGCTCGCCCTGGGCCAGCACAGCGGAGCCCTCGGCCCAGGTACGGCCGGAGGCCAGCAGCGCCAGGGCGGCGCCGGCCGCACCGGCCGACAGCGCCAGGGCGAGACTGCGTTTCGCGCCGGAGGCGGGCCCGGCCGGCGTGGGCACGGGCCCGCCCGGGGGCTCGGTCTCGCCCGGGGGCTCGGTCTCGGCAGGGGTCTGGGGTGCGGCACTCACACGTACCACTATCGCGCACCGGCCGACGGGGACCGGCGCGCGGGGTGCGGACCGGCTATCTGCCCAGGTGATTCGCGGTGTGCACGGCGCGCAGTACTGCGGCCGCCTTGTTGCGGCACTCGGTGTCCTCGGCCACCGGATCGGAGTCGGCGACCACCCCGGCACCCGCCTGGACGTAGGCGGTGCCGCCGCGGAGCAGGGCCGTGCGGATCGCGATGGCGGTGTCGGAGTCGCCGGCGAAGTCGAGGTAGCCGACACAGCCGCCGTACAGGCCGCGCCGGGTCGGCTCCAGCTCCTCGATGATCTGCAGGGCGCGCGGCTTGGGGGCGCCGGAGAGGGTGCCCGCGGGGAAGCAGGCAGTGAGCACGTCGAAGGCGGTACGGCCCTCGGCCACCCGGCCGGTGACCGTCGAGACGATGTGCATCACATGGCTGTAGCGCTCGACGGACATGAAGTCGACGACCTCGACGCTGCCCGGTTCGCAGACCCGGCCCAGGTCGTTGCGGCCCAGGTCGACCAGCATCAGATGCTCGGCGCGCTCCTTGGGGTCGGCCATCAGATCGTCGGCCAGGGCCTGGTCCTCCTGGACGGACGAGCCGCGGGGGCGGGTACCGGCGATGGGGTGCACCATGGCCCGGCCGCCCTCGACCTTCACCAGCGCCTCGGGGCTGGAGCCGACGACGTCGAAGCCCCCCTCCCCGTCGCCCGCGCCGCCCTCGAAGCGGAAGAGGTACATGTACGGGCTGGGGTTGGTGGCCCGCAGCACCCGGTAGACGTCCAGCGCACTGGCCGTGCAGGGGGTTTCGAAGCGCTGGGAGGGCACGACCTGGAAGGCCTCGCCGGCCCGGATGCGTTCCTTGATGTCCTCGACGGCCTCCTGGTAGGAGGAGCCGCCCCACTCGGCGGTGTACGGCGGGACCTCGGACGGCGGCAGTGCGGCGGCACTGGCGGGCGCGGGCCGGGCGAGGTCGTCGGCCATGGTGTCCAGGCGGGCCACCGCGTCCGCGTAGGCCTCGTCGATGCCGGTGTCGAGGTCGTTGTGGTTGATCGCGTTGGCGATCAGCCAGACCGTGCCGTTCCAGTGGTCGAGGACGGCGAGGTCGGAGGTGAGCAGCATGGTCAGTTCGGGCAGCCGGAGGTCGTCGGTGGTCTGCTCGCCGATCTTCTCCAGGCGGCGCACGATGTCGTAGCCCAGGTAGCCGACCATCCCGCCGGTGAAGGGCGGCAGGCCCTCGCCCTCGATGAGGTCCCGGGGGGTGTGCAGCGCCTCGACGGTGGCGCGCAGCGCGGCGAGCGGGTCGCCGTCGGTGGGCATGCCGACGGGCGGGGTGCCGAGCCAGTGCGCCTGCCCGTCGCGGGTGGTGAGGGTGGCGGCGCTGCGGACGCCGACGAAGGAGTAGCGCGACCACGTACGGCCGTTCTCGGCAGACTCCAGGAGGAAGGTGCCGGGGCGTTCGGCGGCGAGTTTGCGGTAGAGCCCGACGGGTGTGTCGCCGTCCGCGAGCAGGCGCCGGGTGACGGGGATGACCCGCCGGTCCTTGGCGAGGGTGCGGAAGCTGTCGAGGTCCGGTGTGGCGGTGCCGGTGGTTCCCGTGGTCATGGCAGCGGAGCCTACTGGTCCTGACCGGCCTCGGTGGCCAGTACGTCCGCGTCGAAGCAGGTGCGGTCGCCGGTGTGGCAGGCGGCGCCGACCTGGTCGACCCGGACCAGGACGGTGTCGGCGTCACAGTCCAGCGCCACCGACTTGACGTGCTGGACATGGCCGGAGGTGTCGCCCTTGACCCAGTACTCCTGGCGGCTGCGGGACCAGTAGGTGCAGCGGCCGGTGGTGAGGGTGCGGTGCAGCGCCTCGTCGTCCATCCAGCCGAGCATCAGCACCTCGCCGGTGTCGTACTGCTGGGCGATGGCGGGGACCAGGCCGTCGGCGCCGCGCTTGAGGCGGGCGGCGATGGCGGGGTCCAGGGCGGGGGTGATGTCCGGGGTGGCGGCGCGGCTGTTCATGGTGTCCATTGTGCCGTGCGGCATCCTGCAGAGATGCATCATCAGCAGCCGCCCGTGCCGCCACCGCCGCCGGACCCGCACCGCGCCGCGCGGGTGGCGGCGCGGGTGCTGGGGGTGGTGTTCGTGGCGGCGGTGGTGGTGGCCGTGGTCGTCGTGGTGGTGGTGTTCCACTCCTGAGCCGGCGGGCCCAGCGGGCTCACACCCCCAGCTTCGCCGCCCTCAGCCGGTCGACCGCGTCCTTGTCGCCGTCCAGCTGCACATCGGCGCTCTCCTGCCGGCCGAAGGCGAACATCGTCAGCTCGCCGGGCTCGCCGACGACCGTGACCACCGGGGTGCCGCGGTGGGCCACCGCCGTCCGCCCGTCCGGCCGCCGCAGCACCAGGCCCACCGGCGATTTCCGGCCCAGGACCCGGGCCATCCGCTCGATCCTGGACCACAGGGCGTCCGCGAACACGGGGTCCAGCTCCCGGGCGGCCCAGTCGGGCTGCGCGCGCCGTACGTCCTCGGCGTGGACGTAGAACTCAACGGTGTTGGACGCCTCGTCGATCTGTTTCAGGGCGAACGGCGACATCCGCGGCGGCCCGGTCCTGATCAGCCGGATCAGCTCCTCGTACGGCTTGCCGGCGAACTCCGCCTGCACCCGCTCCAGCCGTGCGGCCAGCGGCCTGACGAGGATCCCGCCGGCCGCGTCGGCGCGCCGCTCGCGCACCACCACGTGCGCGGCCAGCTCCCGCGCGCTCCAGTTCTCACACAGCGTCGGCGCCTCGGGGCCGGCGCTCTCCAACAGGTCGGCGAGAAGGAGCCGTTCACGCTTCGCATGGGTCGACATGCGGCCAGCCTACGACCGGCCGCCGAGCCCTGCCACGGGGCCGCGCCGCGGCTGGTCTCCCCCACGAGCCGGGCCGCGGCCGCGCCGACGGGTGTGCTCCGGTCAGCGCACCGCGTGTCCCGCCCCCCGAAGGGCGTCCTTGACCTGGCAGATGCGCAGATCCCCGAAGTGGAAGACGGAGGCGGCCAGGACCGCGTCGGCGCCGGCCTCGACGGCCGGGGCGAAGTCGGCCGGCTTGCCGGCCCCGCCGGAGGCGATCACCGGGACGGTGACGTGCCGGCGGACCGCCTCGATCATCTCCACGTCGTAGCCGTCCTTGGTGCCGTCGGCGTCCATGGAGTTGAGGAGGATCTCGCCGGCGCCCAGCTCGGTGGCGCGGTGGGCCCATTCCACGGCGTCGATACCGGTGCCGCGGCGGCCGCCGTGGGTGGTGACCTCGTAGCCGGAGGGGGTGCCGGCGTCGGTACGGCGGGCGTCGACCGACAGCACCAGGACCTGGCTGCCGAAGCGTTCGGCGATTTCGCGGATCACCTCGGGGCGGGCGAGGGCGGCGGTGTTGACGCCGACCTTGTCGGCACCGGCCCGCAGCAGCTTGTCGACGTCCTCGGGGGTGCGGACGCCGCCGCCTACCGTGAGGGGGATGAAGACCTGCTCGGCGGTGCGGCGGACCACGTCGTAGGTGGTCTCGCGGTTGCCGGAGGAGGCGGTGATGTCGAGGAAGGTCAGTTCGTCGGCGCCCTCCTCGCCGTAGATCTTCGCCATCTCGACGGGGTCGCCCGCGTCCCGCAGGTTCTGGAAGTTGACGCCCTTGACGACCCGGCCGTTGTCGACGTCCAGGCAAGGGATGACTCGGACCGCCAGGGTCATGTCGGTTCAGGCCTCTCTGACAGCTCTCGGAAGGCTTCTAGTTCTACTTCGACCAGGACGCGGGAGTCGACGAAGCCGGACACCACGACCAGGGTCGAGGCGGGTGGCGCGGCCTCGAACAGCTCCCGGTGGGCGCGTCCGGCCGCATCCACGTCGCGCAGGTGGGTGAGGTACATCCGGGTGCGCAGGATCGCGTCGGCGCCGAGGCCGAAGGGCTTGAGCGCCGCCAGCGCGTTGGTGAAGGCGACCTTGGTCTGTACGTAGGGGTCGCCCTCACCCTGCAGGACGCCGTCGACCAGTGGCATCGTGCCGGCGACCAGGACCCGGTCGCCGGCCGCCACGGCGCGTGCGAAGCCGATCTTCTCTTCCCAGGGACTGTCGGTCCGTACGCGCTCGATGGTCATCATGCGGCCTTTCGTTCGCCGTTACGACACTGCTGCCAGCGCCTCTTCGAGGGTGAATGCCTTCGCATAGAGCGCCTTGCCGACGATCGCGCCCTCGACACCTTCCGGTACCAGTGTGGCGAGCACCCGCAGGTCGTCGAGCGAGGAGACACCGCCGGAGGCGATCACGGGCCGGTCGGTGGCCGCGCAGACGTTCCGGAGCAGCTCGACGTTGGGGCCCTGGAGGGTGCCGTCCTTGTTGATGTCGGTGACGACGTAGCGGGCGCAGCCCTCGGAGTCGAGGCGGGCCAGGGTCTCGTAGAGGTCGCCGCCGTCGCGGGTCCAGCCGCGGCCGCGCAGCGTCGTCCCGCGCACGTCCAGACCGACCGCGATCTTGTCGCCGTGCTCGGCGATGACCTTGGCGACCCACTCGGGGGTCTCCAGCGCGGCGGTGCCGAGGTTGACCCGGCGGCAGCCGGTGGCCAGGGCCGCGGCGAGCGTGTCGTCGTCGCGGATGCCGCCGGACAGCTCGACCTTGATGTCCATGGACCGGGCGACCTCGGCGATCTGCGCCCGGTTGTCACCGGTACCGAAGGCCGCGTCGAGGTCGACGAGGTGCAGCCATTCGGCGCCGGCCCGCTGCCAGGCGAGGGCCGCCTCCAGCGGGTCGCCGTAGGAGGTCTCGGAGCCGGACTCGCCGTGCACGAGGCGGACGGCCTGGCCGTCGCGGACATCGACGGCGGGGAGGAGTTCGAGCTTCGATGCGTTCGGCATTACAGGGTCTCGATCCAATTGGTCAGGAGCTGGGCACCGGCGTCGCCGGACTTCTCGGGGTGGAACTGGGTGGCCCACAGCGGGCCGTTCTCGACGGCGGCCACGAACCGCTCGCCGTGCGTGGCCCAGGTGACCTTCGGCGCGGCGAGGTGCGGGTTGCCGACCTCCAGCTCCCAGTCGTGCACCGCGTAGGAGTGCACGAAGTAGTAGCGGGCGTCGGCGGGCAGCCCGGCGAAGAGCCGCGAGCCCTCGGCGGCGTCGACGGTGTTCCAGCCCATGTGCGGGACGACATCGGCCTTGAGCGGGCCGACCGTGCCGGGCCACTCGTCCAGGCCCTCGGTCTGTACACCGTGCTCGATGCCGCGGCCGAAGAGGACCTGCATACCGACGCAGATGCCCATGACGGGGCGTCCGCCGGCCAGCCGGCGGCCGATGAGCCACTCGCCGCGGGCCTCCTTGAGCCCGGCCATGCAGGCGGCGAACGCGCCGACGCCGGGGACCAGCAGCCCCTCGGCGTTCATCGCCCGGTCGAAGTCGCGGGTGATCTCCACCTCGGCGCCGACGTGCGCCAGGGCGCGTTCGGCGGAGCGGACATTGCCGAAGCCGTAGTCAAGGACGACGACCTTCTTACGGGATGCCGGGGCGGTCAATTCCACACCTCCAGCCGGAGCACGCCGGCGGCCAGGCACAGCGCCGAGCCGATGGACAACAGCACGATCAGGCTCTTGGGCAGCTGCTGCTTGTAGAACGAGTAGACACCGCCGAGAAGGAAGAGCCCGAGGAGGATGAAGACGGTGGAGAGACCATTCACGGGCTACAGGGCTCCCTTGGTGGAGGGGATGATCCCGGCCGCGCGCGGGTCGCGTTCGGCGGCGTAGCGCAGCGCGCGGGCCAGCGCCTTGAACTGGCACTCCACGATGTGGTGGGCGTTGCGGCCGTACGGGACGTGGATGTGCAGCGCTATCTGGGCCTGGGCGACGAAGGACTCGAAGATGTGCCGGGTCATCGTCGTGTCGTAGGAGCCGATCATCGGCGCCATGTTCTCCGGCTCGGTGTGCACCAGGTAGGGGCGTCCGGAGAGGTCGACGGTCACCTGGGCCAGCGACTCGTCCAGGGGGACGGTGCAGTTGCCGAAGCGGTAGATGCCGGTCTTGTCGCCGAGGGCCTGCTTGAAGGCGGCGCCCAGGGCGAGGGCGGTGTCCTCGATGGTGTGGTGGGTGTCGATGTGCAGATCGCCGTCGGTCTTGACCTTGAGGTCGAACAGACCGTGCCGGCCGAGCTGGTCGAGCATGTGGTCGTAGAAGCCCACACCGGTCGAGACGTCCACCTCGCCCCTGCCGTCGAGATCGATCTCGACGAGCACGGACGTTTCCTTGGTCGTGCGCTCCACGCGTCCTACGCGGGTCATCGCTTGCTCTCCTTCAGTACTGCGCGAACCGCGTCGAGGAACGCGTCGTTCTCGGCCGGGGTGCCGGCGGTGACCCGCAGCCAGCCCGGTACGCCGTTGTCACGGACCAGCACGCCGTGGTCGAGGATCGCCTGCCAGGTGGCGTGGGCGTCGTCGAAGAGGCCGAACTGCACGAAGTTGGCGTCGGAGGCGACGACCTGGCAGCCGGCCGCCCGCAGCTCGGTGACCAGGCGGTCCCGCTCGGTCTTGAGCTGCTCGACGTACTTCAGGAGTGTGTCGGTGTGCTCCAGCGCGGCGAGCGCGGTGGCCTGGGTGACGGACGAGAGGTGGTACGGGAGCCGGACCAGCTGCACCGCGTCGACCACGGCGGGGTCGGCGGCGAGATAGCCCAGCCGCAGTCCGGCGGCGCCGAACGCCTTGGACATGGTCCGGGAGACGACCAGATTCGGCCGGCCCTCGATCAGCGGCAGCAGCGAGGGGCGGTGGCTGAACTCGCCGTAGGCCTCGTCGACCACCACCAGGGCGCCGGCACCGTCGGAGCGGGCCGCCTGCGCCGCCTCGTACAGCGCGAGCACCGTCGCCTCCCCGACGGCGGTGCCGGTGGGGTTGTTCGGCGAGCAGATGAAGACGACGTCGGGCCGCTGCCCGGCGATGGCCCGCTGCGCCGCCTCGACGTCGATGGTGAAGTCGTCGTTGCGCGGGCCGGAGAGCCAGCCGGTGCCCGTGCCGCGGGAGATCAGCCCGTGCATGGAGTACGACGGCTCGAAGCCCATGGCGCTGCGGCCGGGGCCGCCGAAGGTCTGCAGCAGCTGCTGGATGACCTCGTTGGAACCGTTGGCGGCCCAGACCTGCGCGGCGGTGACCTCGTGGCCGGCGGTGCGGGTGAGGTAGCGGGCCAGCTCGGTGCGCAGCTCGACCGCGTCCCGGTCGGGGTAGCGGTTGAGCTGCCGGGCGGCCTCGGTCACCCGCTCGGCGATCCGGCGGACCAGCGGCTCGGGCAGCGGATAGGGGTTCTCGTTGGTGTTCAGCCGCACCGGGACGTCCAGCTGCGGCGCGCCGTAGGGGGATTTGCCGCGCAGCTCGTCACGGATCGGGAGCTGGTCCATACGGGACGCAGCGGAGTTACGGGTCACGTGCCTGCTCACTTGCTCTGCGGGACCTTCCAGTCGAACCTGGCCTTCAGCGCGGCGCCGTGGGCCGGGAGGTCCTCGGCCTCGGCGAGGGTCACCACATGGTGGGTGACCTCGGCCAGCGCATCGCGCGAGTAGTCCACGACATGGATGCCGCGCAGGAAGGACTGCACGGACAGCCCCGAGGAGTGGCAGGCGCAGCCGCCGGTGGGCAGGACGTGGTTGGAGCCGGCGCAGTAGTCGCCGAGCGAGACCGGGGACCAGGGGCCGACGAAGACCGCGCCGGCGTTGCGGACCCGGGCGGCGACGGCGGAGGCGTCGGCGGTCTGGATCTCCAGGTGTTCGGCGCCGTAGGCGTCCACGACCCTGAGGCCCTCGTCGATGCCGTCGACGAGGACGACCGCGGACTGCCGTCCGGCCAGCGCCGCGGTGATCCGCTCGGTGTGCTTGGTGGCCGCGACCTGCACCTTGAGCGCGTCCTCGACGGCGTCGGCGAGTTCGGTGGAGTCGGTGACCAGCACGGCGGCGGCGAGGGTGTCGTGCTCGGCCTGGCTGATCAGGTCGGCGGCGACGTGCCCGGGGTCGGCGGTGGCGTCCGCCAGCACCGCGATCTCGGTGGGGCCGGCCTCGGCGTCGATGCCGATACGGCCCTTGAGCAGCCGCTTGGCGGAAGCGACGTAGATGTTGCCGGGGCCCGTGACGAGATTGACCGGCAGGCACTCCTCGGTGCCGTACGCGAACATCGCGATGGCCTGGGCGCCGCCGGCGGCGTAGACCTCGTCGACGCCGAGCAGGGCGCAGGCGGCGAGGATGGTCGGGTGCGGCCGGCCGCCGAACTCCTTCTGCGGCGGGGAGGTGACGGCGATGCCCTCGACGCCGGCCTCCTGGGCCGGGACGACGTTCATGACGACGGAGGACGGGTAGACCGCCAGGCCGCCGGGGACGTAGAGGCCCACCCGCTCGACGGGCACCCAGCGTTCGGTGACCGTGCCGCCGGGGACGACCTTGGTCGTGACGTCGGTGCGGCGCTGCTCGCGGTGGACGATCCGGGCGCGCCGGATGGACTCCTCCAGGGCGGCCCGCACGGCCGGGTCCAGCCCGTCGAGGGCCTCGCGCAGGGCCTCGACGGGCACCCGCACCCGCTCGATCCCGACGCCGTCGAACCGCCGCGCGTAATCGATCAGCGCCGCGGTGCCGCGATGGCGTACGTCCTCGCAGATGGGCCGCACCTTCTCCAGGGCGGCTTCCACGTCGAACTCGGCACGGGGCAGCAGGTCGCGCAGGGCGCCGCCCTCGGGGAGGGCGTCACCGCGCAGATCGATTCGGGAGATCACCCTCCCAGTGTCTCAGACCCGTTCCCGGCCCCGAGCGGCCGTATCACTCAGTGATACACAGCGGCACACGCTCCGGACACCCCGTGACCCGGCCGCCGGAAGTTGACCGGAGTTGGCCCTGACCATGCGTGTTCAAGCAGTCACGGGACGGGCAAGGGCCAGGTGACGGCGTACGGGGGACGCCTGTGGGACGCCTCACGACCGGTGCACGACATGCGTCCGAACAGGTTGCGGCACACCACGGGAGAGCAAGGGGGAGCACTGTGACCGAGCCCGCGGACGGCGACGCGCCCGCCGACCTGCAGCTGACATCGGCGGAATGGAGCATGTGGCAGGCCTTCCGCAACGGCAGCACCTGCGACCTGCACCTCGGCGATCCGGCCCGTGACGATCCGCACGGGCAGCATCTGTGGGGCCCGGAGCGCCGGGTGCGGGCCCGGGTGGTGGCGCTGCTGCTGCTCGACGGGCCGCCGCCGCAGCCCGGCCGGGTCTCCGCGCTCCAGCTCACCGGGGCGTACATCACGGACACGCTCGACCTTGCGGGCGGCACGATCAAGCCATTCGTGGAGCTGCGGGACTGCCGCTTCGAGGCCGAGGTGGTGCTGCCGGAGAGCCGGTTCACCACGCTGCGGCTGGTGAACTGCGCGATACCCCGGGTGGAGGCGGCCCGGCTGCACACCGAGGGCGATCTCCATCTGCCGCGCTGTGTGGTGCACTCCGGCATCCGGCTCACCGACGCGCACATCGGCACGGACCTGATGCTCAATCAGGCCGTGGTGCACAAGGACCGGCAGGGCCGGTCGGTCATGGCGGACGGGATGACCGTCGCCCAGGACCTGCAGGCCGAGATGATGGAGTCCTACGGCGAGCTGTCGCTGCGCGGCGCCACCATCGGCGTGTCGCTGAGCCTGCGCGGCAGCCGGCTGAGCAACCCGTTCGGCCGCCGGGCGCTGAACGCCCCGCAGCTGACCGTCGAGCGCACCCTCTATCTGACCGCCGCGGGCCTGGCGAACTCCCCGTTCTCCAGCGGCGCCACTCCCCCGTACGGCATCGCGCACACGCCCTCGCGCGGCACCCGTATGCAGCGCTTCGAGTGCGAGGGCGGGATACGGCTGGACGACGGGCGGTTCGGCGACGCGGTCGACTTCGAGCACGCCCGGTTCATCATGGAGTCCGACCAGGAGCTGTCGCTGCGCCGCATCCAGACGCCCGAGCTGCGGTTCCTCGGCGAGCGCCCGCAGCGCGGCCGGGTGATCCTCTCCGGTGCCCGGGTCGTCAATCTCATCGACAAGTCGGCGAGCTGGCCGGGGCTCGGCGGGCTGTGGATGGCCGGCTTCGCGTACGAGACGCTGATCCCGCGCGGCCACTTCCCGCTGGCGCTGCGGCTGCAGTGGGTGGCCGCGGCGACCCCCGAGTACGCGCCCGAGCCGTACGAGATGCTGGCCGCCTCGCTGCGCAGCACCGGTGAGGACTCCGATGCCCGCGAGGTGCTGCTGGCCAAGCAGCGGCGGCGCCGCGAGACGCTGCCGCTGGCGGCCAAGGCCTGGGGGTTCCTGCAGGACTGGACGGTGGCCTACGGCTACCGCCCCGGACGGGCCGCGGTGTGGATGGCCATCCTGTGGGCCATCGGCACGGTCTACTTCTCGATGTCCCCGCCACCACCCCTCAAGGCGGGCGAGGCGCCGCCCTGGAATCCGTATCTCTACTCCCTGGACCTGCTGCTGCCGGTGATCGACCTCAATCAGGGCGGCGCGTGGAAGCCGGGCGGCGCCGCGCAGTGGGCGGCCGCCCTTCTGATCCTGGCGGGCTGGGTGCTCGCCACGACGGTCGCGGCGGGCGCGTCGCGCCTGCTGCGGCGGCAGTAGCTGCCATGGTGCCGGCTCTCCCGCCGTGGGGCCTTTCGCCGTGGGGCTTCTCGGCGTGGGACTTCTCGGCGTGGGGCTTCTCGCCGTGGGACTTCTCGGCGTGGGGCTTCTCGCCGTGGGGCTTCTCGCCGCCCGCACCACGGCGGGACGGCCGGCCACGCACCGGACGCCGCGCGGCCGAAGCACACCCACCACGACGGGATCACCGCCCGCGTGGGGGCACAGCGAAGCGCAGCGTCTAGGCTTACCGGCTGTGACCTCCGTGCGCCTACCGCTCTTCCCACTGAACTCGGTGCTGTTCCCGGGACTCGTGCTCCCGCTGAACGTCTTCGAAGCGCGGTACCGGGCGATGATGCGCGATCTGAGCGCGCTGCCCGAGGACGACCGCCGCTTCGCGGTGATCGCGATCCGGGACGGCCGCGAGGTCGCCGCCACCGCGCAGGGCATGCCGGACGCCACGCTGCCGGCCGCGGACGGCCCCGCAGCGGGCTTCGGCGACGACCCGGTGCAGGCGTTCCACACCGTGGGCTGTATCGCCGACGCGGCGACCATCCGGGAGAAGTCGTCCGACGACGACACCGGCTACGAGATCCTCGCCACCGGCACCACCCGCTTCCGGCTGCTGTCCGTGGACGCCTCGGGGCCGTATCTCACCGGCGAGCTGGAGGAGCTGGAGGACGGCGAGGGAGAGGGCGCGGGCGTGCTCGCCTCGGGCGTCGTGCGGGCCTTTCGCACCTACCAGAAACGGCTGGCCTGGGCGAACGAGCGGACCCTGTCGAGCGGGCAGGACCTGCCGGCCGACCCCTCGGTGCTGTCGTACCTGGTCGCCGCGGCGGCCGTGCTGGACGTCCCCGCCAAGCAGCGGCTGCTGGAGGCGCCGGACACCGCGTCGCGGCTGGGGCAGGAGCTGAAACTCCTTCGCCAGGAGTCGGCGCTGCTCGGTAAGCTCCCGTCGCTGCCGGCCGTGGATCTGACCCGGCAGCCGACCAGCCCCAACTGAACGGCCGGCCGGACGACCGGCCCGAGCGACGCGAGGCACGACAACGGTGGCGAAGAAGCCCAAGAAGTCCGTCGGCACCCCGGCGACGGTCGCCCTCACCGCGGCCGGCGTCCCCTTCACCACACACTCCTACGCGCACGACCCGGCCGCCCCGTCGTACGGCGAGGAGGCCGCCGAGGCCCTCGGCGTCGCGCCCGGCCAGGTGTTCAAGACCCTGCTGGCGGATGTCGACGGCGCCCTGACGGTCGCCGTGGTCCCGGTGTCGGGGTCCTTGGACCTCAAGGCGCTGGCGGCCGCGGTGGGCGGCAAGCGGGCCACGATGGCCGATCCGGCGGCGGCCGAGCGCAGCACGGGCTATGTCCTGGGCGGGATCTCGCCGCTGGGGCAGCGCAAACGGCTGCGCACGGTCGTGGACGCCTCGGCCGAGGGCCGGCCGACGGTCTGTGTCTCGGCCGGGCGGCGGGGGCTGGAGATCGAGCTGTCGCCGCAGGATCTGGTGGCGCTCACCGGGGCGCAGCTCGCGCCGATCGCCCGCGGCTGAACGCACGGCGGGGCGGCCGGTGGACCGGCCGCCCCGGAATCTGCGCCGGTCAGCCCGCGGCGGGCGGCTGCTCCTCGTCCGGGTGCCCGTGCGGGTCCTCGTGCCAGTGCAGCTCCGGCTCCGGGTCACGCGGCCCGAACAGCCCGGTCAGCGCCAGCTGGGTGAGCATCGCGGCGATCGGCCAGGCCAGCAGCGCGCCCTTGGCCTGCAGCCGCAGCGGGCCGTTGAAGGTCACCCCGGGGCCGGCCTGCTTGGCGTGCGCGGCCACGTCCGGGGTGGGTCCCAGCCACATGCCCGTCACCCAGCCCAGCACCGCGCCCAGCAGCCCGCCCACGACCAGCGCCACGACCAGCGGAATCCCGCCACAGCGGCGGAAGAGGAAGACCACGGCAGCGCTGAGCACACCGAAGCCGAGGGCCAGCAGCACGAAGGTGCCGTCCGCGCCGATCGCCTCCTCGCCCTCGGTGTTCTTGAGGTAGACGTTGCGGGTGTCCGCGATCAGCGGGATATGCGGCGCGAGCCAGTTCCACAGCACGCCGAGCAGCACGCCGCTCACCGCGACCACGAGCGCGATCAGCGCGCCCTCGCGCAGCTCACGGGCCAGCTCGGGGCCGCCGAGGCCACCGTGGTCGGCGACGGGCGCGGCCTCGGGGTGCTGCGGCTCGTCGGGCGGTTGGTTCTCGGATGGCGTCAGCGGTGCGGTCACCCCGTCATCGTGCCAGGTGGGGCTGGTGGGACCGGAAGCAGGACGGCCGTTCGGTGTGGTGGCACCGCTCACCGGGCCGCCGCCCGGCGGTATGCCCAGGTGGCGACGGCCAGCGAGAGCACTCCGACGGCCGCACAGACGCCCAGGTCGGCGCCGACCGCGACCCAGTCGGGGTGCGGGTCGAAGCTGCGTGCCAGCGCCTCCACCCCGTAGGTCGAGGGCAGCAGATCGCGGGCCCAGCCGATCACCGCGGGCATCCGTCCGGCCGGCAGCACGCCCAGCAGCAGCGCCGCCGACATACCCAACTGGCCGCAGAGCGTGGCCAGTTCGGGACGGGGGGCGAGCAGGCCGAGGGCCGCGCCGAGGCCGGCCAGCGCCGCTCCGGCGAGCGGGAGCACGGCGGCCAGCACCCACAGATGGGCCATCGGCAGCTGGAAGAGCACACAGCCGGTGACCGCGGTGACCACCGTGCCCGGCACGGTGAACGAGGCGTACGCGGCGGCGGCGCCGAGCACCACGGCGGCCGGCGGCACCGGCAGCGTGGCGTAGTGGTCGAGTCCGCCGCCGGCCCGCAGCTGCCCGAAGTACTGGGCGAGGAGGTTGAGCGCGACGAAGGCGACGACCAGCACGCTGGAGCCGGACACCACGGACCGGGCCGGGTCGCCGCCGTCGACCACCCCGCGCAGCAGGACCATGATCCCGATGGACTGGAAGGTGGCGACGAACAGCAGCGGGATCCGGGCGACCCGGGCCCGGGAGAGCTGGGCGCGGTAGACGGCGCCCAGCGCGGGCACCAGGCGGGCGCGCGGCGCCAGCGGGGCGGCCTGGCCGGGCTGCGCCCCGGCCCCCGGGACCACCCCGGCCACCGCCTGCACGGGAACCACACTCACGCTGCCACCACGCCTTCCTCGCTGCCCCCGCGGTACTCCATACGTTCGCCGTACCGGCCCGCGTTCACGCCTTGACCAGTCCGTCCGCCCGGCCCCCCAGGGCCAGGTACACATCCTCCAGGCTGGGCGTGGCCAGCGTGAAATCGTCCAGGGCGGCGAAGGCGGGGCCCGCGGTGACGGCGGCGACCGCGGCGCGGGCCCGGTCGGCGGGCAGGCGGAGGGTCCAGCGGCGGCCGGAGGTGTGCGCGTCGGCTTCGAGGGCGGCGACCTCGGGCACGTCCAGCGGCGGGCGGTCGCGCCACACCAGCTCCAGCCGGACCTCCTCACTCACCATTTCCTTCAGTCCGCCGGGCGTGTCGCAGGCGATGACGCGGCCCCGGTCGATCACCGCGACCCGGTCGAGCACGCTCTCGGCCTCCAGGACGTTATGGGTCACCAGCACCACCGTGGCGCCGCGCTCGGCCCGGCGCCGGTCCACCGCGGCCCACACGGCGCGGCGGGCGACCGGGTCCATGCCGGTGGTCGGCTCGTCCAGCACCAGCAGCGGCCGCTCGCCGATCAGCGCGGTGGCCAGGCAGGCCAGCCGCCGCTGCCCGCCGGACAGCTTCTTCAGCGCCCGTCCCGTGATGCCGTCGAGACCCAGCTCGCCGATCACGGCGTCCCGCTCGGCACGCGCCTCGCGGGCACCGAGGCCGCGCAGCCGGCCGGTGGTCTCCACGGCCAGCGCGACGGTCATCTCGTCCAGGGCGGTGGACTCCTGGCCCAGGTAGCCGAGCAGCCGGGCGGCCCGCTCCGGGTGCCGCACCAGGTCGTGGCCCAGTACGGAGATGCTGCCGCAGTCCGGGCGCAGCAGTCCGGTCAGCTGGCGGACCAGGGTGGACTTGCCGGCGCCGTTGGGGCCGAGCAGCCCGAAGATCTCCCCGCGGTGTACGTCCAGGGTGATGCCGTCGTTGGCGCGTACGGCGGACGGCCGTGCCGCCCCACGGCGCCCGCGCATCGCGGGGTACGTCTTGACCAGGTCCCGCACGGCGCACACCGGCACACCGCGCTCCACCTGTTTTGCGCCCGTCCTCACGAGCTATGAGGGTACGCGTCCCCGGCCCGCCGCCGGGCCGCGGGGCACCGGCGGGCGGGACGGGGCGGGGAGCCGCCCGGCCGGTCAGTCCCCGGCGGGCGCGTGCTCGGCGGCCGACCGCAGATCGACCTCCCGCCAGAAACCGGCCCGGATCGCATAGCGGTCGTGCTCGTCGATCTGATCGTCCTTGTGGGCGAGCAGCCCGAACCGGGCGGCGTAGCGCAGCAGTTCGCCGTCGATGCGGTGCGGGATGCGCGGGTACTCCGTCGACAGCTGGGGCAGATGTGCGGTGTCAAAGAGCCGGTCGGTCCAGCGGCGGGCGAAGACCTGGCCGACCTCGAAGGGGTCGCCGCTGACGGCGGTGATGTCCTCCTCGCGGTCGGCCCAGCGCTGCTCGGCGCTGGTGAGCTGGGCGAGGGTGGGCAGTGCCGCGGTCTCGGAGGGTTCGCCGGCCGGGCCGCCGCGCTCGACCCAGCCCTTGTCGGACGACCAGCGCAGGGTGGCGCCGGCCGCGGGCGTCTGCGGGGCGGAGCCGGCGGCACCCGCGGCGTGGGCCCGGCCGAGCCCGGCCAGGTCCTTGGGGGTGGGCACGACCTTGGAGCCCGCGGCGCCGGGCTCGTCGCCGGCGGTCGGTGCGCCCTCGGCACCGGCCGGCGGGCGCGCGACGCCGTTGGCGCCGCTGCGCTCATGGGCGTGCTCGGCGGCTTCCGGGCCGGAGGCGGCGGCCGCCGCGGCGGCCGCGGCGGCAACGGCGGACTCGGGCAGCGGGGCGGAGAGGATCGCGGCGATCTCGGGGCGCGGGACGGGCGGCGGGGCGCAGGGGCCGCCGAGCTCCTTGGCGCGTACCGCGCGGGTGATCCAGGTCCGGTCCAGCACCCGCCGCTCATCGGCCTCGGCGACCAGGTCCTCGGACTGGTTGTAGTCGCCGTCCGCGGCCTGGACGGCCCACAGATGGACGGCGACGCCGTGCTCCTTCGCCGACATCAGGCCGGGCAGGAGGTCGCCGTCGCCGGTGACCAGGACGATGTCGGCGCAGGCGCGGTTACGGGCGAGTTCGGTCAGCTCGGCGTGCATCGCGGCGTCCACGCCCTTCTGCGCCCAGCGCCCGTCGCTGCGGGTCAGGGCCCCCAGCCGGACGGTGACGCGGGGCATCACACGCAGCCGCCGGTGCTCGGGCTGCGGGACCCGGTCAGGGGCGCCGTCGAACCAGTAGATCCGCAGCAGCGGGCGCTCGGTGTCCGCCTCGGCGCGCTGCCGCAGACCCTGGATGAGGGCGGCGTGATCCACCGCGATCCGTGAACGGGCGGGCTCTCCGGCGAGCAGACTCGCCGCGGCGCCGAGCAAATACCCGGCGTCCACCAGGACGACACAGCGATCCACGATCCACCCTCTTCCCTGAGGTGCTGATGTCCGGTCGCCCCCCGGCTCGGCCCGTGGCACGAGATTTCTTCTGCTGTGCTTCGAGTCTGCCCGACCGCACGGGCGTTATCTGCCCGAACTCGATCATCGGCGTGGCGGATTCGGCGGGGGATTTCGAGTACAGCGCGTGATCAAGCGTTTCACGCACGGTAATTGCCCGAAATGCAGCGCTCTGTCCGGCATGTGACTCTGGTTTCGGCCCCGATCCCAGATTCCCCCTCAGGAGGCAACGGTCATGGCCAAGGACAAGAAGCAGGACCACAGTCAGCAGCAGAAGACGGCATCCGCGGCCGAGCGCGGGCGGCAGGAGGCCCAGAAGTCGAGCCTGGAGGCACAGTCCCCGTCGCGGTCGCAGGCGCAGGGCAGCCCGGCAGATGTTGCGCGTAAGCACCAGCGGCGCTTCGGTCACAACTGATCCACGCCGCACAGAAGTTGAGGGGCGCGTCCGCTACGGGCGCGCCCCTCGGGGCAGGAAAGGCCGAAGGCCGGCGGATCAGCCCGCCAGACAGGACGGGCCGAGCAGCACCTTCAGATCGCCGAACAGTGACGGGTCGGGCGTGACCCGGTGCCGGTCCAGCCGGAGCACGGTCGTCTTGCGCGCCCCCTGCAGCTTGATCCGCACCTCGGTGGAGCCGCGGTGGCTGCTGAGCACCTCACCGAGCTTCTCGACCATCGGCGGGGTGACCTTGACCGTCGGAATGGTGATCGTCACGGGGGCGTTGGTGCCGGCCTCCGAGAGGTCGGGGACCATCATCTCCATGGCGACCAGCCGCGGGATGTCCTCCCGCTTGTCGAGGCGTCCCTTGACGAACACCACGGTGTCCTCGACGAGTTGGGTGGACACCAGCTGGTACGTCGCCGGGAAGAACATGCAGTCGATGGAGCCGGCCAGGTCCTCGACGGTGGCGATGGCCCAGGCGTTGCCCTGCTTGGTCATCTTGCGCTGCAGACCGGAGATGATGCCGCCGATGGTGACGATCGAACCGTCGGAGTAGTCACCGCCGGTCAGCTGGGCGATGGCGGCGTCCGCCTTGTCGGACAGGACGTGTTCCAGGCCGAAGAGCGGGTGGTCGGAGACGTAGAGACCGAGCATCTCGCGCTCCTGGGCGAGGAGGTAGGTCTTGTCCCACTCGATGTCCGAGAACTCGATGTCCAGGCCGAAGCCGGGACCCTCGTCGGCGGTGGCGTCGCCCATGCCGCCGAAGAGGTCGAACTGCCCCTCGGCCTCCTTGCGCTTGACCTGGACGACGTTGTCGATCATCGGTTCGTAGTGCGCCGTCAGCCCCTTGCGGGTGTGGCCCATCTCGTCGAAGGCGCCGGCCTTGATGAGGGACTCGGTGGTGCGCTTGTTGCAGACGACCGCGTCGACCTTGTCGAGGTAGTCGGGGAAGGAGGAGTACTTCCCCTTGGCCTTGCGGCAGCGGATGATCGAGTCGACGACGTTCTGGCCGACGTTGCGGACGGCGGTGAGGCCGAAGAGGATCACGTCGTCGCCCTGGGCGGCGAAGTTCGCCTCGGACTCGTTGACGTTCGGCGGCAGCACCTTGATGCCCATGCGGCGGCACTCGTTGAGGTAGACCGCCGACTTGTCCTTGTCGTCGCGCACGGAGGTCAGCAGCGCGGACATGTACTCGGCCGGGTAGTTGGCCTTGAGGTAGGCGGTCCAGTAGGTGACCAGGCCGTACGCGGAGGAGTGCGCCTTGTTGAAGGCGTAGCCGGCGAAGGGGACCAGGACGTCCCACAGGGCCTGGATGGCCTGGTCGGAGAAGCCCTTCTTCTTCGCGCCCTCCTGGAAGAGGACGAAGTTCTTCGCCAGCTCCTCGGGCTTCTTCTTGCCCATGACGCGGCGGAGGATGTCGGCCTCGCCGAGGGAGTACCCGGCGATGATCTGGGCGGCCTTCTGCACCTGCTCCTGGTAGACGATCAGGCCGTGGGTGAGGCCGAGGACCTCCTTGAGGGGCTCCTCCAGCTCCGGGTGGATCGGGGTAATCTCCTGGAGGCCGTTCTTGCGCAGCGCGTAGTTGGTGTGCGAGTCCATGCCCATCGGGCCGGGACGGTACAGGGCCGATACGGCGGAAATGTCCTCGAAGTTGTCGGGCTTCATCAGCCGCAGCAGCGAACGCATCGGGCCGCCGTCGAACTGGAAGACACCGAGCGTGTCACCGCGGCAGAGCATTTCGTAGGTCTTGGGGTCGTCCAGCGGGACGGTGAGCATCTCCAGCTCGACGCCCTTGTTCTTCCGCACCATCTTGACGGCGTCGTCCATGATGGTGAGGTTGCGCAGGCCCAGGAAGTCCATCTTGAGCAGGCCGAGCGACTCGCACTGGGGGTAGTCCCACTGCGTGATGGTGACGTTGTCGGTGTGCCGGACCCAGACCGGGGCGTGGTCGACGATGGGCTCGCTGGACATGATCACGCCGGCTGCGTGCACGCCCATCTGCCGGACCAGGCCCTCGACGCCCTTGGCGGTGTCGATGACCTTCTTCACATCCGGTTCGTTCTCGTACATCCCCCGGATCTCGCCCGCTTCGCTGTAGCGCGGGTGCTTGGGGTCGGTGATGCCGCTGAGGTCGATGCCCTTGCCGAGGACGTCGGCGGGCATGGCCTTGGTGAGGCGGTCACCCATGGCGTACGGATAGCCGAGGACGCGCGCGGAGTCCTTGATCGCGTTCTTGGCCTTGATCTTGCCGTAGGTGCCGATCATGGCGACCTTGTCGGCGCCGTACTTCTCCGTGACATACCGGATGACCTCGACGCGCCTGCGCTCGTCGAAGTCGATGTCGACATCGGGCATGGAGACGCGCTCGGGGTTGAGGAACCGCTCGAAGATCAGTCCGTGGGTGATCGGGTCGAGGTCGGTGATACCCATCGCGTACGCGACGATCGAGCCGGCCGCGGAGCCACGGCCGGGGCCTACCGCGATGCCGTTGTTCTTGGCCCACATGATGAAGTCGGCGACCACGAGGAAGTAGCCGGGGAACCCCATCTGGATGATGATGTCCATCTCGTACTCGGCCTGCTTCTGCCGGTCCTCGGGGACCCCGTCCGGGAAGCGGCGCTGCATGCCGACCCGGACCTCCTCCTGGAACCAGGTGACCTCCGTGAAGCCCTCCGGGATGTCGAACTTCGGCATCAGGTCACGCTTCTCGAACATCCCGTCGGTGTCGATCTGCTCGGCCACCAGGAAGGTGTTGGCGCAGCCCTGCTGCCAGGCGTCCGAGGAGTCGATGGCGTACATCTCGTCGGTGGACTTGAGGTAGTAGCCGGTGCCGTCGAAGCGGAAGCGGTCCGGGTCGGAGAGGTTCTTGCCGGTCTGGATGCACAGCAGCGCGTCGTGCGCCGTGGACTCGTGGGCGTAGGTGTAGTGCGAGTCGTTGGTGACCAGCGGCGGGATGCCGAGCTTCTTGCCGACCTCCAGCAGGCCGTCGCGGACCCGGCGCTCGATCTCGATGCCGTGGTCCATCAGCTCCAGGAAGTACCGGTCCTTGCCGAAGATGTCCTGGTACTCGGAGGCGGACTTCAGCGCCTCGTCGAACTGGCCGAGCCGCAGCCGGGTCTGCAGCTCACCGGAGGGGCAGCCGGTGGAGGCGATCAGGCCCTCGGACCACTGGGCGATGGTCTCCTTGTCCATCCGCGGCCACTTCTGCAGCCAGCCCTCGGCGTAGGCGTCCGAGGACAGCCGGAAGAGGTTGTGCAGACCGGTCTTGTTCGCCGCCCAGATCGTCTTGTGCGTGTAACCGCCGGAGCCCGAGACGTCGTCCCGCTTCTGATGCGGCTGGCCCCACTGGACCTTGCGCTTGTTGCGCCGCGACTCCGGCGCCACGTACGCCTCGATGCCGATGATCGGCGTCACCCCGGCCTTCTTCGCCGAGTGGAAGAAGTCGTACGCGCCATGGAGGTTGCCGTGGTCGGACATGGCGATATGCGTCATGTCCATCTCGTTGCACGCCTTGAACATGTCCGACAGCCGCGCCGCACCGTCCAGCAGTGAGTACTGGGTGTGGACATGCAGATGTGTGAAGGGGGGCCTGGACGAGGCTGCCACGGCGGAGGACCTCCGAAGGAACAAAGCGGCGCAAAGCGCCTGGGCAAGGGACGGTGGTCGGACGACGGATGGACAGTCGGCGACGGATGGGTGAGACGGTCTCGAAGTCTACGACTCCCGACTGACAATCGCCGGGCACCGGCGAGTAGCCTCGCGCGTTGTCAGTGGCAGAGCCGCGACGGGCTCCGTCACGGCTCACCGTCCCCCCTTCCGCACCTCAGGAGGCACCCAGCGATGCCGTCCCAGCACGCCCCGGCGCAGGACGCCGAGCAGCGCGGCGAGGAGATCCTCGCCGTTTTCGACACCGCCTTCGGAGAGCTGCTCGCCGCCGACCCCGCGGCCTTCCGCGTGAAATTCCGGAAGATGGCCGCCTCCGCCTTCGCCTTCTACCGGGGCACGGCCTGTCTGTTCTACCGGGACCTGGAGGCCGGCGCCGCGGACGGTGACGGCAAGGACAGCGGCCCGTATCTGGACGAGCGGACCGGCCGGGTGTGGATCCACGGCGATCTGCACGCCGAGAACTTCGGCACGTACATGGACTCCACGGGCCGGCTGATCTTCAACGTCAACGACTTCGACGAGGCGTACGTCGGGCCGTTCACCTGGGACCTCAAGCGGTTCGCCGCCTCGGTCGCGCTGATCGGCTACGCCAAGGCGCTCAGCGACAAGCAGATCACCGACCTGGTGCGCACCTACGCCGCCGCCTACCGGGAGCGCATCCACGCGCTCGCCTCGGGGACGAAGAGCTCCGACCGGGACGAACTGCCGCCCTTCACGCTCGACACCGCCGAGGGCCCGCTGCTGGGGGCGCTGCGCGACGCCCGCTCGCTGACCCGCTTCGGGCTGCTGGACTCGATGACCGAGATCCGCGACTTCGAGCGCCGCTTCTCGGCGGGCGGCGGCAGCGTCGAACTGGACGCCGCCACCCGCTACAAGGTGCTCGCCGCCTTCGACGGCTATCTGGAGACACTGCCGGAGTCGAGCCTGGACCGCCCGGACTCCTACCGCGTCAAGGACGTGGTGGGCCGGCGCGGCATCGGCATCGGCTCGGCCGGTCTGCCCTCGTACAACATCCTCCTGGAGGGCAACAGCGACGCCCTGGAGAACGATGTGGTGATCTACATGAAACAGGCGCAGACCCCGGCCGTCTCCCGGCACGTCACCGACCCCGCGATCCGCGGCTACTTCCAGCACGAGGGCCACCGCACGGTGATCTCGCAGCGCGCCCTGCAGGATCACGCCGACCCGTGGCTGGGCTGGACCGAACTGGACGGCGCCGGCCAGCTGGTCGCCGAGATCTCGCCGTACGCGGTCGACCTGGACTGGTCGGACATCGACGACCCGGAGGAGATCGCCGCGGTGGTGGCCGATCTGGGCCGGGCCACCGCGACCATGCACGGCGCCGCGGACGACGAGAGCGGCCACTCCCTGGTGCCGTTCTCGACCGAGCGTGCCATCGACGCGGCCATCGCGGCCGACGAGGAGGGCTTCGCGGCACTGCTGGTGGACTTCGCGCACTCCTACGGTGCCCGCGCCCGCGGTGACCACCAGATCTTCGTGGACCTCTTCCGCAACGGCCGGATCCCCGGCCTGTAGGAGCCGCGGCGGCGTCGGGCGCCTCGCCGTACGCACCGTATCCACCGGTGCGTACGGCTTCGGGGCCCCTTAGGCGCCGCTTATCCCGGCCCATGGCACACTCGGCTGCAATGGACATCTCGGCGGCACACCTGCGGGCACTGCGCGCGGCGTTCTTCACGGCGCTGTGCGTGACGCTGTCCTCGGCGTCCCATGTGCTGCTGTCCCGTATGCCGCTGCCGCCGGCCACCGTCGCCGCGCTCTGTGCCGCCGTCTTCACCCTCGCGTATGCGCTGGCCGGCCAGGAGCGCGGCTTCTGGCGGATCGCGGCCCTCCTGGTCCCCCTGGAGCTGGCCGCCGATCTGGTCTTCAGCCTGGGGCAGCACACCTGTTACGGACAGGCCGGCGGCCCGGTCGCCGGCCCGCTGCACTCGCTGGGCGTGGATCTGCTGTGCGGGGGCGGCCCGGTCGGTGCACCGCTGGCGCGGCTGTCCCCGGACGGTGCCGCGCCCGTGACCACCTGGCTCGTGCTGCTCGCGGCCCATGTGGGCGTCGGGCTGCTGGCGGCGGGCTGGCTGCGCCGCGGCGAGACCGCGCTGCGCCGGCTGCTGGGCGCGGTGGCCGGCTTCGCCTTCCGCCCGCTGCTGATCGCCGTCGCGGTCGTCGGCACCGCCCTCGCGCCCCGCCGGCCGGTGCCCGCCCGTCTGCGGTCCGGGCCCGTTGCCCGCACCGTCCCCCTGCTCGTGCACTGTGTCGTACGCCGTGGGCCGCCCTGCGCGCTCGCTGCGTGAGCCTTCGGCCACGCGGCCCGCGTACGCCCGAAGTACGTGCGTACGCCCGAGACCGCATCTCTCTCCCGTCCCACGGATATCCACGGAGCAGGAACAGTCATGAGCAACCGCAACAACCAGGCCAACAAGCAGGCAGCCCGCGAGCGGCTGCGCGCCGAGCGTGAGCGGCAGGCGAAGAAGGACCGGATCCGCCGGCAGCTGATCGTCGGCGGTGCGATCGTCGGCGTCCTGGCGATAGCCGGCGGCATCGGGGTGGCGGTCGCCGGCATGGGCGGCGACAGCTCCGCCGGCAGCAGCGGGGGCACCGACTGGGCGAAGGCCGCCAAGGCCACGCTGGTCAAGCCCGCCCACACCTCCGGCGCCAACGGCACCACGGTCGTCGTCGGCAAGAAGGACGCCAAGAACACCCTGAACCTCTTCGAGGACCCGCGCTGCCCCGGCTGTGCGGCCTTCGAGCAGACCGTCGGGGCCACCGTCGAGAAGGACATCAACGACGGCAAGTACAAGGCGTCCTACCACCTGGGCACGTTCCTCGACGCCAACCTCAAGGGCACCGGCTCCAAGAACGCGCTGAGCGCCCTGGGCGCCGCCCTCGACGTCAGCCCGGACGCCTTCTTGAAGTACAAGTACGCGCTGTACTCGAAGCAGTACCACCCGGACGAGACCGGCCCGGACAAGTTCGCCGACGACAGCTACCTGATCAAGGTCGCCGACACCATCCCGGCGCTCAAGGGCAACGCGGCCTTCCAGAAGGCCGTCACGTCGGGCACGTACGACCGGTGGGCGCTGGAGATGTCCAAGGCCTTCAGCGCGGTCAAGGACGTCACCAGCACCCCGACGATCAAGCTGAACGACACGGTGCTGGGCACGGACAGCCCGCAGGGCAAGGTGGCACCGTCCAGCGTGGCCGCCTTCAACTCCATGGTCGCCAAGGCGCTGAAGAGCTGACACCGGTGCCCCGCCCCCGGGCCGTGCCGCATCCCGCGCCTCTCGGCCGCCGTGCTCCGCGCACGCGGCCGATGCCGAATCTTGACCCGGGCTCATGCCGTTCACATGGCAGACTCCCGGCATGCAGGCGACGGGAGTGCGCCCCGCGGCCCGGCCGGCGGGCGTACCGGGGGTTCAGCTCAGGGCGGTGCGGGCGGCGCTGTTCTCCGCCCTGTGCACCACCCTGTCCACGGCCTCCCATGTGCTGCTCTCCCACGCCCCGTTACCGCCCGCTCCGGTTGCCGCGATCTGCGCCGGCATCTTCGCCGCGGCCTATGTCCTGACCGGCCGGGAGCGCGGCTTCGCCGCCGTCGCCGCGCTCCTGGTGCCGCTGGAGCTGGCCGCCGACACCGTCTTCACCGCCGGGCAGCACACCTGTTACGGGCCGGCCGGCGGCCCGGTCACCGGCCCGCTGCACTCGGTCGGCGTCGATCTGCTGTGCCGCACCGGCGAGTGGGGCACCCCGCTGGCCCGGGTGGCCGCCCCTCCGGTCTCGCCGCTGCCGCCGGCCGTGCCGGCGGCGGCCCCCTGGCTGCTGCTCGCCGCCCATGTCGCGGTCGGCCTGCTCGCCGCCGGCTGGCTGCACCGCGGCGATGCCGCCCTTGATGCCCTGCTGCGCGCCGCCGCGGCCGGCGCCTTCCGCCCGCTGCGTACCGCGGTCGCGGTGGCCACCGCCGCGCTCACCCCGCCCCGCCGGCGGATCCGCCCGCTGCACCCGCTGCCGCCGGCCCGCCCGCTCCCCCTCCTCCTGCACTGCGTACGGCGCCGCGGCCCTCCCCCGTTGCCGCACGGGCACGGACGGTGCGCCCACCGTCCGGCCGCCGCCTGACCAGCACGCAGAAGCCAGCACACCCTTGAGGGGGAACCCCATGAGCAACCGCACCAACGAGGCCGGCAAGGCCGCCGCCCGCGAACGCATCCGGGCCGAGCGGGACCGCCAGAAGAAGAAGGACAAGCTGCGCCGCCAACTGACCGCGGCAGGCGCGGTGATCGGCGTCCTGGCCGTGGCCGGCGGCATCGGCTACGCCGTGATGAAGGCCAACGAGCCCACGGGCTGGGAAGCCGCCAAGGAGGCCGAACTCGTCAAGCCCGCGCACACCCAGGGCAAGAACGGCACCGAGATCCTGATAGGTGACAAGAACGCCAAGCAGACCCTGGAGGTCTTCGAGGACGTCCGCTGCCCGGCGTGTGCGGCGTTCGAGCAGAGCAGCGGAGCGGCCCTGGCCAAGGACATCGAGGACGGCCGGTACCGGGTCCGCTTCACCATGTACACCTTCATCGACGGCGCGAGCGGCGGCGAGGGCTCGAAGAACGCGCTGAGCGCGCTCGGCGCGGCTCTGAACGTCAGCCCGGAGGCCTTCTTGAAGTACAAGTCGGCGCTGTACTCCGCCAAGTACCACCCCGACGAGCGCGAGGACCTCTACGCGAAGGACTCCGAGCTGCTCAAGGTCGCCGCCGACGTGCCGGAGCTGAAGAACGACAAGGCGTTCGCCACGGCGGTCAAGAAGGGCACCTACGACCGCTGGGCGATGGACATGACCGCGCTGTTCGGCCGCAAGGGCGTCAAGGGCACGCCCACGTTCATGCACGGCGACAAGAAGCTGGAGATGCCGCCCGTCCCGCAGCAGCAGATGACGCAGGCGCAGTACAACCAGCTCGCCCAGGCCAACTTCAAGAAGATGATCGACAAGGAGTTCGGCCCGGTGAAGGGCTCCGCGGGAGGAGACCCGGGCAAGGGCGGCAGCACGGGCGAAGGTGGCGCGAAGGGCATCCGCGAGGGCGAAAAGGACCCCTCGGGCGCGCACTGAGCACCTTTCGGACAACGGGCGGGCGAATTCTCGGGGTTACCTGGAATTCGCCCTCCCGGGCCCGCTTACCGGCCAGTAAGGTGATCGGCCGTGACCGATCATGACCAGATCTCGCGCCGCACTGCCGTCACGGCCGTAGCCGCCACCGCCGCCCTTCTGCCGTTCGCCGGCGCCGCCACCGCGCACGCCCAAGGGGCGCCCGGCCAGGGCTCGTTCTTCCAGCACGGGGTCGCCTCCGGGGACCCGCTCCCGGACGGCGTCCTGCTGTGGACCCGGGTCACACCGACCCCCGCGGCCACCCCGGGCTCCGGCCGGGGGCCGGCCACCGAGGTGAGCTGGGAGGTGGCGAGCGACAAGGACTTCGCGTCCGTCGTCGCACGGGGCGGCCTGACCACCTCGGCCGCCGCCGACCACACCGTCAAGGCGGACGTCCGCGGCCTGCACCCGGCCACCCACTACTACTACCGCTTCACCGTCGGCGGACAGCACTCCCCCGTCGGCCGCACCCGCACCGCCCCCGCCCACGACGCCGCGGCCGGCAACGTCCGCTTCGGCGTGGTCTCCTGCGCCAACTGGGAGTCCGGCTACTTCTCCCCGTACCGGCATCTGGCCGCCCGTACCGAGCTGGACGCGGTGCTGCATCTCGGCGACTACCTCTACGAGTACAAGTCCGGCGAGTACCCGGACTTCACGTACGTCGTCCGCCCGCACACCCCCGCCCACGAGCTGCTGACGCTCGCCGACTACCGCATCCGGCACGGCGTCCACAAGACCGACCCGGACGCGATGGCCATGCACGCCACCCACCCGGTCATCGCCATCTGGGACGACCACGAGTTCGCCGACAACGCCTGGAAGGGCGGCGCGGTGAACCACACCCCGGAGACCGAGGGTCCCTGGTCCGTGCGGATGGCCGCCGCGAAGCAGGCCTACTTCGAGTGGATGCCGGTGCGCCCCTCGATCGCCGGCACCACCTACCGCAGACTGCGCTTCGGCACCCTCGCCGATCTGCATCTGCTGGATCTGCGGTCGTTCCGCGACGCACAGGCCAAGCCGGGCAGCGGTGCGGTCGACGACCCCGGCCGCACGATCACCGGCCGGGCCCAACTCGACTGGCTGAAGTCCGGACTGGAGCGCTCGGACACCGCCTGGCGGCTGGTCGGCACCTCGGTGATGATCTCGCAGGTCGCGTTCGGGGCCATACCGGCGAAGCTGCTCGGCCCGCTCGCCGAGATCCTCGGGGTGCCGAAGGAGGGCCTGGCCATCAACACCGACCAGTGGGACGGCTACACCGACGACCGGCACGAGCTGCTCGGCCACCTCAGCGACCGCGGCATCGACAACACCGTGTTCCTGACCGGCGACATCCACATGGCGTGGGCCAACGATGTGCCGCTCCAGGCGGCGACCTACCCCGCGACCCGGCCGGTGGCGACGGAGTTCGTGGTCACCTCCGTCACCTCCGACAACGTGGACGACTTCCTGCATGTCGCCCCGCACACGGTCTCCCTGGCCGGGGTCGCCGCCATCAAGGCCGCCAACCGGCATGTGAAATGGCTGGACATGGACTCGCACGGCTACGGGGTCCTGGACGTCAATGCCGAGCGCACTCAGATGGACTATTTCGGCATCTCCGACAAAACCGACCCGAACGCCACCAGCACACTGCTGCGCTCGTACCGCACCCGGTCCGGCACCCAGCAGATGGAGCGGGCGGACCAGCCGCTCGTCTAGGGTCCGCGGCCCGTCCCCGGGACCCGGCAGGGCCCCGCGGCCCGGCGGCTTCCCCCCTCAGCCGTTCACAGCCCGGCGAGGAAGCCCAGCGCCACCTTCCTGGTGCGCTCCGCCGCCTCCGCGTCGTAGTCGGGCAGCTCGGGATCGGTGAAGAGGTGGCCGGCGCCGGCGTAGCGGAAGACCTCTACGTCCGCGCCGGCCCGGCGCATCCGGAGATACCAGGCGTTCAGCCAGTCGTGCGGCTCGTACGGGTCCGGGTCGGCGACGTGCAGCTGCACCGGCAGGTCATCGGCGACGGTGTCCTCCGCGATGTCCGAGGTGCCGTGGAGCAGCAGCAGCCCGCGGGTCTTCTCGTCGCCCAGCGCGAGGTTCTGGGCGACCGAGCCGCCGAAGGAGAAGCCGGCGTAGACCAGTCCGCGCTCGGAGTAGGGCGCGACGGCCGTGATCGCGCGCTTGAGCAGCTCCTCCTTGCCGATCTCGTCCTTGATGAGAATGCCGTCCGGGACCGAGTCGGCGGTCCGGCCGTCGAACAGATCGGGAACGATCACCTCGTGTCCCGCGGCGCGCAGCCGGTCCGCCGCCGCGTGCACCGCGGGGCGCAGCCCGCACACCGAATGAATCAGGACAATCGTCGACAGTCCGCTGGTCGAGGACTCGGTGGAGGGCTCGGTGGAGGCCGGCACTGACATCACTTCCCTGGAGTTGGATCGCTTGGCCCCCATCGTGCCAGTTACCGTCAGGGGGACCGGCAGGAGCACACCGCGCCGCACCACAGCAAGGAGGAACCTCGTGTCCCTGGAGGCCGTGCTGCGCCCGATCGCCGTCATCGGCGGCTCGATCGTCCTCACCCTCATCCTGGTCTGGGTCACCGACCGGGCACTGCGCCGGATCGATGCCGCCCACCCGGAGACACCGCTGTGGGGGCTGCTGCGCCGCTGCCGGATACCCCTGCAAGTGGCGCTCTGCGCGGCCCTGTTGCGCGGCTCGTTCGACCAGACCGGGCTGACGTCCGCCAAGAAGCATGCGGCGGGCATCGGCCAGGCGCTGGCCCTGATCCTGATCGCGGCCGCCGCCTGGCTGGTCGTCCGGGCCGCGGCGGCGATCGTCGAGTCGTCGTACTCGCGCTATGCGGCCGGCGCCCGGGACGCGGCGCGGGTGCGGCGGGTACGGACCCAGGTGACGCTGATCCAGCGGGTGGTGACGGCCGTGGTGATCGTCGTCGCGGCCGCCTCGATGCTGCTGACGTTCCCGGAGATGCGGGCGGTCGGCACCTCGATGCTGGCGTCGGCCGGGCTGTTGGGCATCGTCGCCGGTGTCGCCGCCCAGTCCACCCTGGGCAACCTCTTCGCGGGGCTGCAGATCGCGTTCGGCGACATGGTGCGGATCGGGGACACCGTCGTGGTCGACGGCGAGTGGGGCACCGTCGAGGAGATCACGCTGACCTTTCTGACCGTACGGACCTGGGACGAGCGCCGGATCACCATGCCGGTGTCGTACTTCACCGGCAAGCCGTTCGAGAACTGGTCCCGCGGCGGTGCGCAGATGACCGGTGTGGTGCTCTTCCACCTCGACCACAGCGCACCGGTGGAGAAGATGCGCCAGCGGCTGCTGGAGATCCTCCAGGAGTGCCCGGAGTGGGACGGCAGGTCCTGGAGCCTGGTGGTCACCGACACCACCCCGTCCACGATCGTGGTGCGCGCACTGGCCACCGCCAGGGACGCGGACACCATCTGGACGGTGCGCTGCACGGTCCGCGAACGGATGCTGGAGTGGCTGCAGGCCGAGCACGCCTATGCGCTGCCGCGGATCAGCACCGCGCCGGCGCCGCCGGGCACCCCCGTACCCGGCCGGGGCGAGGAGCCGGGCGCCGGGCCCGCCCTCGGCTGAGCCCCCTGGTCCAGCCCGCCCGTCACGGCCTCACGGCGCGCCCCGCAGGCTGCGCATGTCCAGATGCCGCAGCACCCGGTCGACGATCTCCGGGTCGGCGCCCGGTTCACTGCGCGCCGCCAGTACCTCGTGCCGGGCGGCGGAGAGCATCTCGCCCTGGATGCGGTGCACCTTCTTCATCCGGGTGATGCGCTTCTCGAAGAGCTCGCGCCGCTCCTCGTCGACGATGTCCGGCGCGATCCGGGCCCCGATGTCGTGCGCGCGGCGGGCCAGCTGGTCACTGACCTCATCGGACAGCTCCTCGACCTCCAGGATCTCCTTCAGCCGCCGCTTGGACGCCTTGATCACCCGGAGCGCCAGCTCCCGCTCCAGCGCGTCCACGGCATCGGTGTCGGCGCGTACCCGCAGCCTGCGCACCAGCCAGGGCAGGGTGAGGCCCTGGACGAGGAGGGTGCTGAGCACCACCGCGAAGGCGATGAAGAGGATGTCGTCACGGGCCGGGAAGCCGTTGCCGCCGTCGATGCTGTACGGGATGGCCAGCGCCAGCGCCACCGAGGCCACCCCGCGCATCCCCGCCCACCACATGATGAGCGTCTCCCGCCAGCTCATCGGGATCTCCTCGTCGTAGTCGCGGAGCTTGTGCATCCGCCTGGCCAGCCAGGCGGCGGGCAGCAGCCACAGCAGCCGGACCCCGACGACCACCCCGACGACGGCTGCGCCGGCCCCGAGCAGCTGCCCCCAGCGGTGAGAGGCGGCCCCGAAGATGTTGTGCAGCTCCAGGCCGATCAGCCCGAAGGCGACACCGGTGACGAGGGTGTCGACGACCTCCCAGAAGGTGTAGCCGGCCAGCCGGCCCATCACATCGTCGGCGTCGACCGCGTACTCGGCCAGGAACAGCGCGCAGGTCAGCACCGCGAGCACTCCCGAGCCCCGGAAGTCCTCGGCCAGGACGTACGCGACGAACGGCACCAGCAGCGTCAGACCGATCTGCAGCGTCGGGTCATCGAGCAGCCCCATCAGCTTGTTGGTGGCCCAGCCCAGCAGCAGGCCGACCGCTATGGCGACCACCGCGGAGAGCACCAGCGAGCCGACCGCGGCGGGCACCGAGAAGGTTCCGCTGACCGCCGCGGCGAGCGCGACGTGGTAGAGCACGATGGCGGTGACGTCGTTGAACAGCCCCTCGCCCTCCAGGATCGAGACCATCCGGCGGGGCAGTCCGAGTTTGCCGGCGACGGCGGTCGCGGCCACCGGGTCGGGCGGGGCGACCAGTGCGCCGAGCACCACCGCGGCGGCCACCGGCATACCGGGCACCACCGCCTGGGCAACGGCGGCGACCGCGGCGGTGGTGGCGAAGACCAGTGCCACCGCGAGCAGGAAGATCGGCCGCAGGTTGGCGGTGAACTGCCGCCAGGAGGTGCGCTGCACCGCGGCGTAGAGCAGCGGCGGCAGCACCACCGGCAGGATGAACTCGGGCGGCACCTCGACGTTGGGCACGAACGGCAGCAGTGCCAGGACGGCACCGACGAGAGTCATCAGCACCGGTGACGGAAGCCTCAGCCGGTCGCCGACCGGAACCATGACCACGGCTCCGAGCAGCAGGACGAACATCAGAGCCAGCTGGTCCACGGTGGCGACGCTCCGGGGTCGGATCCGATCACTTTCCGACCCCAGCGTGCCACGACACCCACGGTTGCCCGCGGTGTCGGCTCCGTGGGGAAGCCCCCCGCGTCAGCTGCTCTCGTCGCGGACGGTGTCGAGGGCGTGCTGCAGATCGTCCGGGTAGGCGCTCTCGAACTCGACCCAGCGGCCGTCGGAGGGGTGCTCGAAGCCCAGCCGCATGGCGTGCAGCCACTGCCGGGTGAGACCGAGGCGCTTGCCGAGGGTGGGGTCGGCGCCGTAGGTCAGGTCACCGACACAGGGGTGGCGGTGCGCGGCCATGTGCACCCGGATCTGGTGGGTGCGGCCGGTCTCCAGCTTGATGTCGAGCAGGCTGGCCGCGCGGAACGCCTCTATCAGGTCGTAGTGCGTGACGGACGGCTTGCCCTCGGCCGTGACCGCCCACTTGTAGTCGTGCTGCGGGTGCCGGCCGATGGGGGCGTCGATGGTGCCGCTCATCGGGTCCGGGTGGCCCTGGACCAGGGCGTGGTAGCGCTTGTCGACCGTCCGCTCGCGGAACTGCTGCTTGAGCAGGGTGTAGGCGCGCTCGGACTTGGCAACCACCATCAGGCCCGAGGTGCCGACGTCGAGGCGGTGCACGATGCCCTGGCGCTCGGCGGCACCGGAGGTGGAGATACGGAAGCCGGCCGCGGCCAGGCCGCCGATGACGGTCGTTCCCGTCCAGCCGGGGCTGGGGTGTGCGGCGACGCCGACGGGCTTGACGATCACGACGATGTCATCGTCGTCATGCACGATCTCCATGCCCTCGACGGGCTCGGCGACGATCTCCACGGGCGGTGCGGCCTGCGGCATTTCGACTTCCAGCCAGGCGCCGCCGCTCACCCGCTCGGACTTCATCACCTCGGAGCCGTCGACCCGGACCTTGCCGGCGGAGGCCAGCTCGGCCGCCTTCGTACGGGAAAAGCCGAACATCCGGGCCAGCGCGGCGTCGACGCGCTCGCCCTCCAGGCCGTCCGGTACGGGCAGGGTGCGGATCTCGGGAACGGTGCTCACCCCACGAGTATGGCAGTCCCGCCAGGGTGCCCTGCCCGGCGGCCGGACCCCGGCCGCCCGCCGGCCCACACGGGGCCCGTCAGGCCCTGACCGGCCGGTCAGCCGTTGCCCGGCCGGTCAGTCCTTGTGGACGGTCCCGTCGGGGTCCAGCCCGCGGAAGGACAGGATCACGATCAGGATGCCGCCGCAGACGATCCCGGAGTCGGCGAGGTTGAAGACCGCGAAGTGCGCCGGGGCGATGAAGTCGACCACCGCGCCCTCGAAGACCCCCGGCGAGCGGAACAGCCGGTCGGTGAGATTGCCGAAGGCACCGCCGAGCAGCAGCCCCAGCGCGATCGCCCACGGCAGGCTGTAGAGCTTGCGGGCGATCCGGACGATCACCAGGATCACGACCGCCGCGATGATGGTGAGGAAGATCGTCAGCGCCTCGCCCATGCTGAACGCGGCACCGCGGTTACGGATCACGGTGAACTGCAGCAGCGTCCCGATGACCTCGATGGGCTCGTGGTGCTCCAGCTTCGCCACGACCAGGAGCTTGCTCCCCAGGTCGAGCAGGTAGACGATGAGCGCGACCACCAGCAGCGCGCCGATCCGCCGCTTACCGCGGCCGGCGCTCTGTTCCGGCTCCACCGGACCTCCCCCCTCGGAGCCCGTCGTGGGATCCGCTCCGGTACCCGGCCCGGGTTCCGGCGTGCCGGTGATGCGTTCCGCCTCTGCCACGTGTGAGTCCCTCAGCCCGTTGGTCCACGGCCGGGCCATGCCCGGCTGAACCACGAGAGTACGGCACATGCGTACGGGCGCGGGCGGTACGGGTGCCGCGCGCGACAAGTACCGGCCGCCTCAGCGGCGCTCCTGTTTCTGCTTGCACTCCACGCACAGCGTGGCGCGCGGGAAGGCCTGCATCCGCGCCTTGCCGATGGGGTTGCCGCAGTTCTCGCACAGCCCGTAGGTGCCCGCGTCCAGCCGGCCGAGGGCGCGTTCGGTCTGGTGGAGCATCTCGCGGGCGTTGGAGGCGAGCGCCAGCTCGTGTTCCCGGGTGATGTTCTTGGTGCCGGTGTCGGCCTCGTCGTCGCCGGCTCCGTCACCGGAGTCGCGCATCAGCCCGGCGATGGCGTCCTCGGCCGAGACGATCTCCAGCCGCAGCCGCGCCGTCTCCTCCATGAGTTCGGTGCGCGCCTCGGCGACCTCTTCGGGCGTCCAGGGTTCCTCACCGGGCCGTACGGCGAGTTCCCCCGGCGTCGCGGCCACCCGGGCCAGGGGCACCGCGGAGTCGTCGCCGTGCGCCGTGGCCGCCCCGGCCGCCGTCTTCTTCGCCACCACCGTCTTGGCTCCCGTCTTCTTGGCGTGCACCGCGGCCGTCCCGGCCGGAGCCTTCTTCGCGGTCTTCTTCGCCGCGGTCTTCTTCGCCGCGGTCTTCTTCGCGGCCGCCTTCGCCGGCGCCGCCTTTCCGGCCGCGGTCTTCCCGTGCGTGGTCGCCCCGGCCACCGTCTTCTTGGCGGCCGCCTTCTTCGCCGTGGCCTTCTTCGCCGTGGCCTTCTTCGGAGCGGCCTTCTTCGGAGCGGCCTTCTTCGGAGCAGGCTGCTTCGCGACGGCCTCGTCGGCAGGCGTCGTGCTCTTCTCCGCGGCGGTCTTTTTCGCCACCATGGCCGCGACCCCTTCACCTGGGTGACTTTGTTCGCGAATCGTGACGGGAACGATAAATCGCCACACGCCGCGCGGCAACGGGACGCACCGCCCCGGGGGCCCTGCGACCCCGCACGGACGTCCGGTCTGTCACGGTTGTGCCCTGTTCCCCGGCCGGTAATCCGCTCGTCGTCGCGGCACCCGCCCGCTCGCCATTCGGGTCACGGCGCGAGCCCGCACCCGGCGCGGCGGAGTGCCGGGACAGGGCACGCCGGAAGGAGGGGTTGCCGCACGGCGCCGCTGCCCGGCCCGCCCCCCCGGCCGGCGGAAATCCGGTCGGCCGCGGCCGGCCCGGCCCCGTACACTGGGCCGAGCGAGAGGCATTGACGGGACGAGTAGCGCCGTACGCAGCCAGCAGCGACCCGGGGACGGTGGAAGCCCGGGGGCGTGCACGACGTGAAGATCACCCCGGAGCCGCCGGAAGAAAGCTTTGGACAGTGGGCTCCGCCCACGGGCTTGCACAGTGGGCTCCGCCCACGGGCCGCGGGCCGCCCAAGGCGAGTAGAACCGGCAGCGCGACCCCAATGAGGGGGCGGTGCAGCAGCACCGCCAAGGAGGGTGGTACCGCGGGAGCGCAGGCTCTCGTCCCTCCGGACGGAAAACACAGCAGGTGTCCGCCGGAGGAAGCCCCCGATGAGTCCGCAGCCCCAGTACCGCCAGGTACCCGCCCAGGTAGACCTCCCTGCCCTCGAGCACGCCGTGCTCGAGTTCTGGCAGGAACAGAAGATCTTCGCCCGCACCCTCCAGCAGTCCGAGGGCCGGCCCGAGTGGGTCTTCTACGAGGGCCCCCCGACCGCCAATGGCATGCCCGGCGCGCACCACATCGAGGCGCGCGTCTTCAAGGACGTCTTCCCCCGGTTCCGCACGATGCAGGGCTACCACGTCGACCGCAAGGCCGGCTGGGACTGCCACGGCCTGCCGGTCGAGCTGGCCGTGGAGAAGGAGCTGGGCTTCAACGGCAAGAAGGACATCGAGGCGTACGGCATCGCCGAGTTCAACGCCAAGTGCCGCGAGTCGGTGACCCGCCACACCGACGCCTTCGCCGAGCTCACGACCCGCATGGGCTACTGGACCGACCTGGACGCCCCGTACCGCACCATGGACCCCGACTACATCGAGTCGGTGTGGTGGTCGCTGAAGGAGATCTTCACCAAGGGCCTGCTGGTCCAGGACCACCGCGTCGCCCCCTGGTGCCCGCGCTGCGGCACCGGCCTGTCGGACCACGAGCTGGCGCAGGGCTACGAGACCGTCGTCGACCCCTCGGTCTTCGTCCGCCTCCCGCTGACCTCCGGTCCGCTGGCCGGCCGGGCGGGGCTCCTCATCTGGACGACCACCCCCTGGACCCTGGTCTCCAACACCGCCGTCGCCGCGCACCCCGACGTCACCTATGTCGTCGCCACCGACGGCAGCGAGCAGCTGGTCGTCGCCGAGCCCCTGCTGGAGAAGGCCCTCGGCGAGGGCTGGACCGCCACCGGCGAGTCGTTCACCGGCCGCGAGATGGAGCGCTGGGCCTATGAGCGCCCCTTCGGCCTCGTGGAACTCGACGGCGCCAATATCGTCGTCAACGCCGAGTACGTCACCACCGAGGACGGCACCGGCCTGGTCCACCAGGCCCCGGCCTTCGGTGAGGACGACCTCAAGACCTGCAAGGCGTACGACCTGCCGGTGATCAACCCGGTCCGTCCGGACGGCACCTTCGAGGAAGAACTCCCCCTGGTCGGCGGCCAGTTCTTCAAGAAGGCCGACGAGGCGCTGGTCGCCGACCTCGACGCCCGCGGCCTGCTCTTCCGGCACCTCGCGTACGAGCACAGCTACCCGCACTGCTGGCGCTGCCACACCGCGCTGCTCTACTACGCCCAGCCGTCGTGGTACATCCGCACCACCGCGGTCAAGGACGCCCTGCTGCGGGAGAACGAGCACACCAACTGGTTCCCGGAGTCGGTCAAGCACGGCCGCTTCGGCGACTGGCTCAACAACAACATCGACTGGGCGCTGTCCCGCAACCGCTACTGGGGCACCCCGCTGCCCATCTGGCGCTGCGAGGAGAACCACCTCACCTGCGTCGGCTCGCTGGCCGAGCTGACCGAGCTGACCGGCACCGACCAGTCGGACCTGGACCCGCACCGCCCGTACATCGACGAGATCACCTTCGCCTGCCCGACGTGCCAGGGCACCGCGACCCGCGTCCCCGAGGTCATCGACGCCTGGTACGACTCGGGCTCGATGCCGTTCGCGCAGTGGGGCTACCCCTACCGCAACAAGGAGCTGTTCGAGAAGCGCTACCCGGCGCAGTTCATCTCCGAGGCCATCGACCAGACCCGCGGCTGGTTCTACACCCTGATGGCCGTCGGCACGCTCGTCTTCGACAAGTCCTCGTACGAAAACGTGGTCTGCCTCGGTCACATCCTCGCCGAGGACGGCCGGAAGATGTCCAAGCACCTGGGCAACATCCTCCAGCCGATCCCGCTCATGGACCAGCACGGCGCCGACGCGGTCCGCTGGTTCATGGCCGCCGGCGGCTCGCCGTGGGCCGCCCGCCGGGTGGGCCACGCCACGATCCAGGAAGTCGTCCGCAAGACGCTGCTGACGTACTGGAACACCGTCGCCTTCCAGGCGCTGTACGCCCGTACGTCGAACTGGGCGCCCTCCGCCGCCGACCCGGCCCCGGCCGGCCGGCCGCTGCTGGACCGCTGGCTGCTCGGCGAGCTGAACACCCTGGTCGAACAGGTCACCGCGGCCCTGGAGACCTACGACACCCAGCGCGCCGGCAAGCTCCTGTCCTCCTTCGTCGACGACCTCTCCAACTGGTACGTCCGCCGCTCCCGCCGCCGCTTCTGGCAGGGCGACGCGGCCGCGCTGCGCACCCTCCACGACGTCATCGAGACCATCACCCGCCTCATGGCGCCCCTCACCCCGTTCCTCACCGAGCGGGTCTGGCAGGACCTGGTCACCCCGGTCACCCCGGACGCCCCGGACTCCGTCCACCTGGCCGGCTGGCCGGCCGCCGACCGGACGTTCATCGACCCGGCGCTGTCCGGCCAGATGCAGCTGGTCCGCCGGCTGGTCGAGCTGGGCCGCGCCACCCGCGCCGAGTCGGGGGTCAAGACCCGTCAGCCGCTGTCCCGTGCGCTGGTCGCGGCGCACGGCTTCGCCGGTCTGCCCGACGACCTGCGCGCCCAGATCGCCGAGGAGCTCAACGTCAGCTCGCTGGCCTCGCTCTCGGAGGTCGGCGGCTCCCTGGTCGACACCACCGCGAAGGCGAACTTCCGTGCCCTGGGCAAGAGGTTCGGCAAGGGCGTCCAGGCGGTGGCCAAGGCCGTCGCCGCGGCCGATGCCGCGGCGCTCTCCCTCGCCCTGCGCGAGGGCACGGCGAGCGTCGAGGTCGACGGGGAGACCGTCTCGCTCGCCCCCGACGAGGTCATCATCACCGAGACCCCGCGCGAGGGCTGGTCGGTGGCCTCCGACGCGGGTGCGACGGTCGCCCTCGATCTGGAGATCACCCCGGAACTGCGCCGGGCGGGCCTGGCCCGCGACGCGATCCGGCTGATCCAGGAGGCCCGTAAGAACAGCGGCCTGGACGTCGCCGACCGGATCGCACTGCGCTGGCAGTCCACCGACGAGGAGGTGCGGACGGCGCTGACCGACCATGCCGGCCTGATCTCCGACGAGGTGCTCGCCGAGGACTTCACCCCCGGCGAGGCGGACGATTCCTACGGCACCGCGTTCACCGACGAGAGCCTGGCCCTCACGTTCCAGCTGCGCAAGGCGTAACCGCACCCGCACTCACCCCGGCGTACGAAGCCCCCCGGCGCACCCCGCACCGGGGGGCTTCGCCGTCCCCGAAGGTGGCCTCGGCCCTCCCCGGCCGCGGCCCCGGCCCCGCGGCGCACAAGTACACACAAAAGGGCCGGGCCCCGAAGGAATGTTCCCTCGGGGCCCGGCCCTGATTGCCGACTGTGCGCGCTACGCGGACGTCAGTTGTCGTCCTCGTCGATGAGGAAGCCGCGCATCGGCGACGGCGTCTGCTGCATCGGCTGCGGGCTCTGCGGCCGCACCGGAGCCATCGGCTGGGTCATCGCCGGCGACATCTGCTGCTGACCGCCGTAGGACGGACCGTTGCTGGACTGACCGGCCATGGAGTGGTTGCCGCCCATCGGCTGACCGCCGCCCATGGTGTGGTTGCCGCCGCCCATGCTGCCCGCACCGGCCGAGGCCATCGACGGGGACGGCGGCAGCGAAGCGGCCGGCGGGGTCCGCGGCGGGGCCAGCGAGTCGTCGGCCTGGTTCTCCAGCTGGCGCAGCTGGCTCTCCAGGTAGGACTTCAGCCGCGTGCGGTACTCGCGCTCGAAGCCGCGCAGGTCCTCGACCTTGCGCTCCAGCGTCGCGCGGGCCGACTCCAGCGAGCCCATCGCCACGCGGTGCTTCTCCTGCGCGTCCCGCTCCAGCGCATCGGCCTTGGCGCGGGCGTCCCGCTCCAGGCCCTCGGCACGGCTGCGCGCCTCGCCGACGATCTTGTTGGCCTCGGAACGGGCCTCCGCGATCGCCTGATCGGCGGTCTGCTGTGCCAGCGACAGCACGCGTGCGGCGCTGTCACCTCCGGGGCCGCCCTGCTGGCCGCCCTGAGGCAGCTGCTGCGGTCCGCCGGGGCCGCCCATCGGGCCACCCATCGGACCGCCGGGGCCCATCGGACCGGGGCCGTGCGGACCCTGCGGACCGGGACCGTGGCCACCGGGACCAGGAGGCAGCTGCGGTGCACCGCCGGGCAGTTGGGGAGGGCCACCCATCCCCTGCTGCTGCGGCGGGACCGGCTGCGGACCGGATATGGCGGCGGGCACCGGAGACCCGGGCCTCTGCTGCTGCTCCTGCTGCTGGTCCGGTCCCTTGCGCATGCCCTGCTGCTGCTGGTTCTGCGCGGCGGCGCGGGTGGCAGCGGCCAGCTTGGCGCGAAGGTCCTCGTTCTCCCTCAGGAGCCGGGTCAGTTCGGCTTCGACCTCATCGAGGAAGGCATCGACCTCGTCCTCGTCATAGCCTTCTCGGAGGCGGACGGTCGTGAACTGCTTGTTCCGCACGTCCTCGGGGGTCAACGGCATCTCTACTTCACCTCAACGTAGTCGTCGGCAATCGGCAAGACCGTATCGTTCACACCAACAACACCGACCTCACGACGGTGATCAGGATGTACACGATGATCATCAATACGAAGAAGGACAGGTCGAGCGCCACGCCCCCGAGACGCAGCGGCGGGATTACCCGCCGCAGAAGCTTGAGTGGCGGATCAGTGACAGTGTAGGCGGCCTCAAGAATGACCACCATCGCCTTGCCGGGTTGCCATGAACGGGCGAACTGGAAGACATAGTCCATCACCAGCCGGAAGATCAACACGATCAGGAAGCAGTACAGCGCGATGTAGATCACCTGACCAAAGACACTCATCTCGCGCGTCCCTCTCCCCTTGCCTTGCTCCTGTGTTGGCCTGACGGCCTCGGTGTGCCCGGTGTTGCGTCTCAGCTCTGGTTGAAGAACCCGCCCTCTGCGATGCGGGCCTTGTCCTCCGCCGTGACATCGACGTTAGCAGGCGACAACAGGAACACCTTCTGCGTCACCCGCTCGATGCTGCCGTGAAGACCGAACACCAAACCGGCCGCAAAGTCGACAAGTCGCTTCGCGTCGGTGTCGTCCATCTCCGTGAGATTCATGATCACCGGAGTGCCCTCACGGAAGTGTTCCCCGATGGTACGGGCTTCGTTGTACGTCCGGGGGTGGAGTGTGGTGATGCGGTAGGGCTCCCGCTCGGACACAACCTTGGGCATGATCACCGGTGCGTTCTTCTCCAGATTTGGACGTTCGGGTGTGATGGATGCCACGGGGGCGATTCGCGCGGGTCGTCCGCTTTCCGCGGCGAGCGGGGCCGGTTCGCGTGGCGCCGGGGGTGTCACGGCGCGGACGGGTTCCTCCCGTTCCGGGTGCGTTTCGGCCTGCACCGGGTGCTGTTGCCGCCGTCCCCGATCGGGCTCCGGGTCAAGCTCGGGTTCGAACTCGTCATCGGGGTCGAACCCCCGGCCGTCGTACCCATCGTCCTCCACGAGGCCGAGGTAGACCGCCATCTTGCGCATCGCGCCGGCCATTCTCTGCGTCCTCCGCTCTGTGGTGGATCGGCTCCGTCACCAGGGGCCTTGGATCCACGCGGCCTGCCCGCTTTTTGCGGGAATGACCATATTTTGTGCTGTGGTCCGACTTGCTTGGCGACGTTACCGGAGCCGTGGTCGGACTCCGAGTACCGCAGTGCCGACGCGCACATGTGTCGCCCCGGCCGTCACGGCGTCTTCGAGGTCCGCGCTCATGCCTGCTGACACCATGTTGGCAGCAGGATGGGCCGCGCGCAGGTCGGATGAGATTTCCATGAGCCCTTCGAAAGCGGCGAGTTCACGTCCGGCATAGGGCCCGGCCAGCGGCGCAACGGTCATCACACCGTCCAGCCGCAGCCCTTGGGCCCCGGCGATCACCTCGGCCAGCGCCTCGACCCCGTCGGGCGCCACCCCGCCGCGCTCACCCCGCTCCCCCGACTCCGCGTCGAGCGCCACCTGGATCAGGCACCCCAGTTCACGCTCGGCACGCACCGCCTCCTTGGAGAGCGCGGTGACGAGCCGGGCCCGGTCGACCGACTGAACAATTCCGGCATAACCGGCCACAGACCGCACCTTGTTCGTCTGAAGTTGCCCAACGAAATGCCAAGTGAGGGGCAAATCAGCGCATTCAGCAGCCTTGGGGGCCGCCTCCTGATCGCGGTTCTCCGCGACCTGGCGCACCCCCAGCTCGGCGAGCAGCCGGACATCGCTCGCCGGGTAGGTCTTGGTGACCACGATCAGGGTCACCTCGTCACGCGGCCGGCCGGCCCTGGCACAAGCAGCGGAGATACGTTCCTCCACTAGCGCCATGTTCTGCGCCAGTTGCGTCTTGCGGTCATCCGTCACTGTCGGCCTCCCCCAGCCGCGGGCCGGGGGTGTCCCCGAGCCATACATAGCTCGCGAGCCGCCCCGTCGTACGGTCGCGCCGGTAAGAGAAATGGTCCGCGGATTCGCGGGTGCAGATGTGGGAATCCTCACGCACCGGGACGCCCGCCGCGGCGAGTTGGGCCCGTACACCTGCGGTGACGTCCACCGAAGGGGTGCCCCAGCCGGTCGTCGCACGGGACTCGGGCACCACCGCGGCGACCTCGGAACGCATCGCCTCGGGCACCTCGTAGCACCGCCCGCAGATCGCGGGTCCGGTGTACGCGACGATCCGCGCCGGTACCGCGCCCCGCTCCACCATCGCCCCGACGACCGCCGGGACGACCCCGGCGACCAGACCGGGCCGGCCCGCGTGCGCGGCCCCCGCGATCCCGGCGACCGGGTCGGCCAGCAGGACCGGGGTGCAGTCGGCGGTCAAAACGGCGAGGGCGAGGCCGCGGCGATCCGTCACCACCGCGTCCACACCGGGGATGTCGTTGCCGTGCCATGGCCCGTCGACCACCGCGACGTCCCGGCCGTGCACCTGGTTCATCCAGACCACCGCGGCCGGGTCGAGGCCGAGTTCCGCGGCGGCGCGGGCGCGGTTGGCGCGTACCGCCTGCGGGTCGTCGCCGACCGCGCCGCCCAGGTTGAGCTGATCGTACGGAGCGGCGCTCACCCCGCCCCACCTGTCGGTGAAGGCGAAGTGCGCGCCGCTCTCGTGGTGCTGTTGCCCTATCACTTCGGTGCTTTACGTCACTTCAGGAAGTCGGGGACGTCCAGTTCCTCGGCCGCCGAGTCCGAGTACGGACGGGCCGGGGGAACCTGCGGGGCGCTCGCCGGGGGCGACGGAACCTCGCCCAGCGCCGAGGATTCGGCCGGGGCCGGCTCCTCGTCCCGTACGGGCACCGAACCCAGGCCGCCGAAGGACGACGAACGCGGCTCCGGCGGAGCGGCCGGACGGCTCGGGGCCGGGGCGGGCTCCTCGCGCTTCTGGGACGACAGCGCGGACTGCGCGTCGCGGCGGGCCGGCGGCTGGCCGCCGTCGAAGCCGGCGGCGATCACCGTCACCCGGACCTCGTCACCCAGCGCGTCGTCGATGACCGCACCGAAGATGATGTTGGCCTCCGGGTGCGCGGCCTCACTGACCAGCTGCGCAGCCTCGTTGATCTCGAAGAGACCGAGGTCGGAACCACCGGAGATGGAGAGCAGCACCCCGCGGGCGCCGTCGATGGAGGCCTCCAGGAGCGGCGAGGAGATCGCCATCTCCGCGGCGGCCACCGCGCGGTCGTCGCCCCGTGCCGAGCCGATGCCCATGAGCGCGGAACCGGCCTCCGACATCACGGACTTGACGTCGGCGAAGTCGAGGTTGATCAGACCCGGGGTGGTGATCAGATCGGTGATGCCCTGGACACCCGACAGCAGCACCTGGTCCGCGGACTTGAACGCGTCGAGCACGCTCACCTGACGGTCCGAGATGGACAGCAGCCGGTCGTTGGGGATCACGATGAGGGTGTCGACCTCTTCGCGCAGCTGGGCGATGCCGTCCTCGGCCTGGTTGGCGCGACGGCGGCCCTCGAAGGTGAACGGCCGGGTGACCACACCGATCGTCAGGGCGCCCAGCGAGCGGGCGATGTTGGCGACGACGGGGGCGCCGCCGGTGCCGGTGCCACCGCCCTCACCCGCGGTCACGAAGACCATGTCGGCCCCCTTGAGGACCTCCTCGATCTCCTCGCGGTGGTCCTCGGACGCCTTGCGGCCCACATCCGGGTTGGCGCCGGCGCCGAGTCCGCGCGTCATTTCGCGGCCCACGTCGAGCTTGACGTCGGCGTCGCTCATCAGCAGCGCCTGCGCATCGGTGTTGATCGCGATGAACTCGACGCCCTTGAGCCCGACCTCGATCATCCGGTTGATGGCGTTCACGCCACCGCCGCCGATGCCGACGACCTTGATGACTGCGAGGTAGTTCTGCGGTGCTGCCACGTCGAAGGCCTCTCGCCTCGAGTTACGTGTCGTCGCCGCACGTGCGTGTGGACGCCGACTGATGCCGATGGGACGGTTCGTATCGCCGACCCGAACCCTAACGTTGAAGTTTAGGGTTACCTGTGCCTGTGTTCCTTGGTTCCATAGTCCCTTTGGAACGAGACACTAAGTCGACAAGGCGCACGCGTTCAACGAACACGCCGAACCTCCCGTTTTTCTTTTCACCCTATGTGATCACCCATAGTCGTAGCCATCCAGGGTGCTGGCCTGCGACTCGGCACGTCAACTCCCGGATACCGCAGGGGCGCTGGGCACCGAGACATCGAAGTGACGCCCGTCATGTGCCGCTTTCAGCAGCGCGGTCAGCACCTTTGCCTTTTCGGCGCCCTCTTCGCGGCTGCCCCAGGCGACCGTCCGGCCGCCGTTCAGTTCGAGGGTGATGGCGTCGTAGGACCGTACACGGACCTTGCGTACGTCCGTGCGTACGGCCGTGGGCAGATCCCCGGCGACCTCCACGGCAGCGCGCCGCAACCGGTCATTTCCGAACCGGCGCAGACTCGGGGAGTCGGATACGGCCATTTCCAGAAGCGGAACGCCCTGGGGGGCCGTGCGGACGGTGGCGAACCGGACGCCCTCGGCGTCCACTTCGGCGAACTTTCCGTCCGCTCGCATCACCAGTTCCGGCACTCTTTCGCTCACCTTCAGAGCGATCGTGTGCGGCCAGGACCGCTCGACGTCAACGGTCTTGATGCGCGGCAGCCTCGCCCGCAGGCGGCGGGCGAGCGCGTCGGTGTCCACGGAGACCAGCGGCACGTTCATCGGGGCGTGCGCCGCGGCGATGACCTCATGCGGCGTCAAGACCTTGGTTCCGGTGGCCTTGACGCGTTCCACCCGGAGCCAGTTCGAGGCGTAGAGCGCCCAGACACCGAGCGCGCCGAGCAGTACCGCGACGACCGTGATGATGATCAGACCGCGGCGGCCCGGTACGCGCAGGGGAATGCGCGCCCACCGGAACCCCGGACCGCCGGGCGGCGCGGCGGAGGGCGGGCCGGACGGTGACTTCTTCTCGCCGCGTCGGGCGGTTGCCGGTCCGGCCACGCTCCCTGCCTTCTCTCGTGCGCTACTTGTTGTGCTGCGCGATCGCCTCGTACACCATGCCGACCAGCAGCTCGTCGGCGTCCCGGCGGCCGAACTCGGAGGCCGCGCGGGACATCTCGTACAGCCGGTGCGGATCGGCCAGGACCGGGAGCACGCTGTTCTGCACCCAGTCCGGGGTCAGCTGGGCGTCGTCGACCAGCAGGCCCCCGCCGGCGTTGACCAGCGGCTGGGCATTGAGCCGCTGCTCGCCGTTGCCGATGGGCAACGGGACGAACGCGGCCGGGAGCCCGACTGCGGACAACTCGGCGACGGTCATTGCGCCCGCGCGGCAAAGCATCATGTCGGCCGCGGCGTACGCGAGATCCATCCGGTCCACGTACGGTACCGGCACATAGGGGGGCATACCGGGCATGTTGTCCGCGTGCGGCAGTTCGTTCTTCGGACCGACCGCGTGCAGGACCTGGATGCCGGCGCGCTGCAGGACCGGCACGGCGGCCTGGATGACCTCGTTCAGCCGGCGGGCGCCCTGGGAGCCACCGGACACCAGCAGGGTCGGGAGATTGGGGTCGAGACCGAACGCGGCCCGCGCCTCCGGGCGGACCGCGGCCCGGTCCAGGGTGGCGATGGTGCGGCGCAGCGGGATGCCGACGTAGCGGGCGCCGCGCAGCTTGCTGTCCGGGGTGCTGACGGCGACGAACTTGGCGTACCGCGAGCCGATCTTGTTGGCCAGGCCGGGGCGGGCGTTGGCCTCGTGGACGATGATCGGCACCCCGAGGCGCTTGGCGGCCAGATAGCCGGGCAGCGCCACATAGCCGCCGAAGCCGACGACACAGTCCGCCTTCGTGCGCTCCAGGATCTGCTCGGCGGCCTTGATCGTGCCGCGCAGCCGCCCGGGGACGGTGATCAGCTCGGGCGTGGGCTTGCGCGGCAGCGGCACGGCCGGGATGAGGCCCAGCTCATAGCCGCGTTCCGGCACGAGCCGGGTCTCCAGCCCCTTCTCCGTACCGAGTGCCGTGATCCCCACGGTGGGGTCCTGCCTCCGCAGTGCGTCCGCGAGGGCGAGCGCGGGCTCGATGTGGCCGGCGGTCCCCCCACCGGCGAGTACGACATGCACCGAAATTCACCGCTCTCCGGACGGCCGCTTCTTGACGCGCCGTCTCATCGTCTTCCATCTCACCCCAGCCGGTTTCCTTCCGAAAACCGGCTTCCGCGTGGCCAGCGCGGCCAACGCCGCCCGTGCAGCGGGCTCGTCACGCGCGAAGGCGATCAGCAGCCCGACGGCGAACATCGTCGGCAGCAGGGCGGAGCCCCCGTAGGAGAACAGCGGGAGCGGGACACCGGCGATCGGCAACAGGCCGAGCACCGCACCGATGTTGATCACGGCCTGGGCCATGATCCAGGTGGTCACACCTCCCGCGGCGTACCGTACGAAGGGGTCCTCCGTGCGTCCGGCCACGCGGATACCCGCATAGCCTAGAGCCGCGAAGAGGGCGAGCACCGACAGCGTCCCCGCCAGACCCAGTTCCTCCCCCGTGATGGCGAAGATGAAGTCGGTGTGCGGTTCAGGGAGTTCTCCCCATTTTTCCATACTTGCGCCGAGGCCGGAACCGAAGAATCCGCCGGACGCCAGGGCGTAGATGCCGTGTACGGCCTGCCAGCACTGGTCGCCGGGGCCCGGATCGGTCGCACCGATGCAGGCCAGCCGGGACATCCGGTTGGCGCTGGTCTTGATCAGCAGGGCGCCGATCAGCGCGGCGCCGCCCAGCACCCCCACGAACAACCGGGTCGGCGCACCGGCCAGCCACAGCAGCCCGAAGAGGATCGCCGTGAGAATGATCGCGGTGCCCATGTCGCCGCCGAGCATGATCAGCCCGAGCAGCAGGAAGGCCACCGGGATCAGCGGCACCAGCAGATGCTTCCACTGCACCAGCAGCCTTTTGTCCTGTTTGCGGGCCAGCAGATCGGCGCCCCACAGCACCAGCGCGAGCTTGGCGAACTCGCTCGGTTGCATCTGGAAAGGGCCGCCGAGGTTGATCCAGTTCTGGTTGCCGTTGACCGCGACCCCTATCCCCGGGATCTGCACCAGGCACATCAGGAACACCGAGGCGGCGAGCAGCGGGTAGGCCAGTGCGCGGTGCAGCCGTACCGTCGTCCGGGAGGCGGCCAGCAGCAGCCCGCCGCCGAGGACGGCGGCGAGCAGCTGCTTGCGGAAGAAGTACGTCGGGGCGAGACCGGACTGCAGCGCCTTGATCTGGGACGCCGAGTAGACCATCACCAGCCCCAGGACGGTGATCAGCAGGCTGCCGCCGAGGATCAGGTAGTACGCGGTCAGCGGGCGGTCCCAGGCCCGTTTCAGCCGGGTGTGGAGCCCCCGGGGGCCGCCCGGTGCGCGGCCGCCGCGGGGCCGTCGCACCGTGGACGGCCGACGCGGACGCGACGGGACCGCCTTCGCCGATCGGGCCGTCATCCTCGTCCCCTCCACAGGTGCGCTCGCCGCCGGCTGACGACGACAGCGGGGAGAAGCGGTCTAGTGACCCCGCGCGGTCAGCTCACCGACCGCGTCGGCGAAGGCCTCGCCCCGCTTGTTGTAATTGACGAACATGTCCATCGAGGCACAGGCCGGAGCCAGCAGGACGGTGTCGCCGGGCCCGGCCAGGCGGGTCGCTTCCCGGACCGCCTCGGGCATCGCCCCAGTGTCGGTCCGGTCGACGTCGACCACCGGGACATCGGGGGCGTGTCGCGTCAGGGCTTCGCGAATCAGCGCCCGATCGGCGCCGATCAGCACCACACCGCGCAGCCGGGCGGCCGACTTCCGCACCAGCTCGTCGAAGGTCGCGCCCTTGGCGAGGCCGCCGGCGATCCACACGATGTGCTCGTACGCCGCCAACGACGCCTCGGCGGCGTGGGTGTTGGTGGCCTTGGAGTCGTCGATGTAGGTGACGCCGTCGAGATCCGCGATGTGCTGGATGCGGTGCGCGTCCGGGTGGAAGGCGCGCAGTCCGTCGCGTACGGCGGCGGGCCGGACGCCGAAGGCACGGGCCAGCGCCGCCGCCGCGAGGGCGTTGGCGATGTTGTGCGGGGCAGGGGTTCCGGAGCCGGGCGCGATGTCGCAGACCTCGGCGAGCTCCTGGGCCTGCTGCTGCCGGTTCTCCACGAAGGCGCGGTCGACGAGGATGCCCTCGACGACGCCGACCTGGGAGGGCCCGGGGGTGCCGAGGGTGAAGCCGATGGCCCGGCAGCCCTCCTCGACATCCGCCTCGCGCACCAGGTCCTCGGTCGCCTTGTCGGCCACGTTGTAGACGCAGGCGACGGTGTTGCCCTCGTAGATCCGGCCCTTGTCGGCGGCGTACGCCGCCATGGAGCCGTGCCAGTCGAGGTGGTCGGGGGCGAGGTTGAGGACCGCGGCGGAGTGGGCACGCAGCGACGGCGCCCAGTGCAGCTGGTAGCTGGAGAGCTCGACGGCGAGCACGTCGTAGGGGCGCTCGCCGTCCTTGCCCTGGCCGAGGACGACGTCGATGATCGGGGTGCCGATGTTGCCGACGGCGGCGGTGTGCAGTCCTTCGGCGGCCAGGATCGAGGCCAGCATCCGCACGGTGGTGGTCTTGCCGTTGGTGCCGGTGACCCCGAGCCAGGCGGCGGGCGCCGCTCCCGCGACGGTCTCGCGCAGCCGCCAGGCGATCTCCACGTCGCCGACCACGTCCACCCCGGCCGCGGCGGCCGCCGCGAACAGCGGGCTGTCCGGCCTCCAGCCCGGCGAGGTCACGACGAGGTCGGTGCCCTTGGGCAGGGTCTCCCCGTCGCCGAGGCGGACGGTGATGCCTTCGGCCTCCAGCTCCCGCGCGGCGGCCTGCTGCTTCTCGCCGTCGCCCCCGTCCACGACGGTGACGACGGCGCCGAGGCCGGCCAGCGCGCGGGCGGCACTGATGCCGCTCACGCCCAGGCCGGCGACGGTGATGTGCTGACCGGCGAACCCCGCGGGAAGGTGGGCCGGGCTCGGGGCGGTCACTTGGCGGCCTGCCAGCCGCCGTAGAAGATGCCCAGCCCGACGATCACGCACATGCCCTGAATGATCCAGAATCTGACCACCACAAGGACTTCCGACCACCCCTTGAGTTCGAAGTGGTGCTGGAGTGGCGCCATCCGGAAGACCCGCTTACCGGTCAGCCGGAACGAGCCGACCTGGATGACCACGGACATGGTGATCAGGACGAAGAGACCGCCGAGGATGGCCAGCAGCAGCTCCGTACGGGAGCAGATGGCCAGCCCGGCCAGCGCGCCGCCCAGGGCCAGCGAGCCGGTGTCGCCCATGAAGATCTTGGCGGGCGAGGTGTTCCACCACAGGAAGCCGAAGCAGGCACCCATCAGGGCCGAGGCGACGACCGCGAGGTCGAGTGGATCGCGGACCTCGTAACAGCCCGGTCCCGCGGTGATCTGGTTGGCACACGACTCCTGGTGCTGCCAGATGCCGATGAACGTGTACGCGCCGAAGACCATCACCGAGGCACCGGTGGCGAGGCCGTCGAGGCCGTCGGTGAGGTTCACGCCGTTGGACATCGCCAGGATCATGAACAGCGCCCAGATCACGAAGATCACCGGGCCGATCTGCCAGCCGAAGTCCTGGGTGAACGAGAGCCGGTCGGACGCCGGGGTCTGCCCGCGCAGATCGGCGAACTGCAGCGACAGCACGGCGAAGGCGATGCCGACGATCAGCTGGCCGGCCATCTTGGCCTTGGCCCGCAGGCCCAGCGAACGCTGCTTGACGATCTTGATGTAGTCGTCGAGGAAGCCCACCAGGCCCATGCCCGCCATCAGGAACAGCACCAGCACACCGGAGAAGGTGGGGTCACTGCTCGTGATGACCTTGGTCAGCACATAGGCGATGATCGTGGCCAGGATGAAGGCGATACCACCCATGGTGGGCGTACCGCGCTTGCTGTGGTGATCGCGCGGGCCGTCATCACGGATGAACTGCCCGTATCCCTTTTTGGCCAGCAGCTTGATCAGCAGCGGGGTGCCGATCAGGGTCAGGAAGAGCCCGATCATTCCGGAGAAGAGGATCTGCTTCATCGAGTTCATCGGGACGCGGCTCCACCCTCAGCGCCCGTAGCGCTCTCGATGCCTGCGTCGTCCAGCAACGCTGCGGCCACCCGCTCCAGCCCCACCGACCTGGACGCCTTCACCAGCACGATGTCTCCCGGTTGCAGCTCGCTGCGCAACAGGTCGACCGCCGCCCGCGCGTCGGACACGTGCACCGACTCCTCACCCCACGAACCCTCGTTCTTGGCGCCCATGTCGAGCCAGGCCGCTTCCCTGCCGCCGACTGCCACGAGCTTGCTGACGTTGAGCCGGACGGCCAGCCGCCCGACCGCGTCGTGTTCGGCGAGTGACTCCTCGCCGAGCTCGGCCATCTCACCGAGCACCGCCCACGTACGACCGCCCTTGGCCTTGGCGGCTGCGCCCATGGCGACCAGCGCACGCAGCGCCGCTCGCATGGACTCGGGGTTCGCGTTGTAGGCGTCGTTGACGACCGTCACGCCGTCCGCGCGCTCGGTGACCTCCATACGCCAGCGGGAGAGCGTGCCGGCTTCGGAGAGCGCGATGGCGATCTCGTCTGCGGGCATGCCCAACTCATGGGCTACGGCGGCCGCGGCGAGCGCGTTCGACACGTGGTGCTCACCGTACAGCCGCATGGTCACATCGCTGCACCCGGAGGGTGTGTGAAGCGTGAAGGCAGGCTGTCCGAGGTCCGTGAGCCGGACATTCTCAGCACGTACGGCGGCGTCCTCGGCCTCACCGAACAGCAGCGTGCGGGCCTTTGTGCGGGGAGCCATGGCGCGCACGTACGGGTCGTCGGCGTTGAGCACCGCGACCCCGCCGTCCTCGGCCGACGGCAGTGCCTCGACGAGTTCGCCCTTGGCCAGGGCGATCTGCTCGCGGCCGCCGAACTCGCCGATGTGCGCGGTGCCGACGTTCAGCACCACACCGATCCTCGGCGGGGTCAGCCCGGCGAGGTAGCGGATGTGGCCGACGCCGCGGGCGCCCATCTCCAGGACGAGATGGCGGGTGCTCTCCTCGGCGCGCAGCGCGGTCAGCGGCACCCCGATCTCGTTGTTGAGGTTGCCCTCCGGCCAGACCGTCGGGCCGGTGCGCTGCAGCAGCTGGGCGATCAGGTCCTTGGTGCTGGTCTTGCCGGCCGAGCCGGTGAGGCCGACGACGGTGGTGCCCAGACGCCCGACGACGGCGCGGGCGAGCGCGCCGAGTGCGGCGATCACGTCGTCGACGACGATCGCGGGAACGCCGACGGGGCGGGCGGCCAGTACGGCCACCGCGCCTGCCTCGACGGCGCCGGGCGCGAAGTCGTGGCCGTCGGCACGTTCACCGGCGAAGGCCACGAACAGTGCGCCGGGGCGTACCGCGCGGGAGTCCGCCACGACCGGTCCGGTCACCCGGCGGCCGTCGTCCGGTATGTCGTACTGCCGGCCGCCGACGATGTCCGCGATCTCGGCGAGGGACAGGGAGATCACAGGTCACCCCCGGCGAGGGGCGGGCGGTGACGGTAAAGGAGTTGTGCGCGCATGGCGGTGTGTCATCCCTGGTGGTTCGGGTGCGGTGACTGCGGCGACTTCTGTGACTTCAGCGCGTCCTCGATGGCATCGCGCAGCACCTGGCGGTCGTCGAAGGGGCGTACCACTCCGGCGATGTCCTGGCCCTGCTCGTGGCCCTTGCCCGCGACGATCACGGTGTCGCCGGGCTCGGCGCGGGCGACGGCGGCGGCGATGGCGGTGGCCCGCTCTTCTTCGACCAGCACCGTGCCGCGTTCATGAATGGGGACTTCCGCGGCGCCCGCGAGCATGGTGGCGAGGATCGAGAGCGGATCCTCGTTGCGCGGGTTGTCGGAGGTCAGGATGGCCGTGTCGGCGAGCCGGGCCACCGCGGCACCCATGGGGGCGCGCTTGTGGGGGTCGCGGTCGCCGCCGCAGCCGAGGACGGCGTGCAGCTTGCCGTCGGTGACCTTGCGCAGCGCGCGCAGAACCGATTCGACGGCGTCGGTCTTGTGGGCGTAGTCGACGACCGCCAGGTACGGCTGGCCGGCGTCGATGCGCTCCAGGCGGCCGGGGACCCCGGGCACCGCGGCGACGCCGTCGGCCGCGGTCTGCGGGTCGATCCCGGCGACGACCAGGGAGACGATCGCGGCGAGCGCGTTGGCGACGTTGAACGGGCCGGCGATCGGGGAGGCCGCGCGCAGGGTCCGGCCGTCCGGGCCGTGCACGGTGAAGGTCGAGCCGAGCGAGCCGACCTCGACGTCCGACGCCCGCCAGTCCGCGTCCGGGTGGCCCTCCGCGGAGAAGGTGGTGACCGGGACCTCGGACTCGCCCTCGGCCAGCCGCTTGCCGTACTCGTCGTCGAGATTGACCACGCCGGCCCGGCTGCGGGCCTTGGTGAACAGCTGCGCCTTGGCCTGGAAGTAGTCCTCCATCCCGGAGTGGAACTCCATGTGCTCCGGGCTGAGGTTGTTGAAGATCGCGACGTCGAAGACGCAGCCGTCGACCCGGCCGAGGACCAGGGCGTGGCTGGAGACCTCCATGGCGACCGCACGGACGCCGCGCTCGCGCATCACGGCGAACAGCGCCTGCAGGTCGGTGGCCTCGGGGGTGGTGCGCTCGGACTTGATGCGCTCGTCGCCGATACGGGTCTCGACGGTGCCGATCAGACCGGTCAGCCGGCCCGCCCGGCGGCCGCCGGCGCCCTGGGCCTGCCGCGCTTCGCGCAGGCCGCCCTCTTCGGGCTGCTTGGCGGCGGCCGCCCGCAGCCCGCCCTCGATGAGGTAGGCGGTGGTGGTCTTGCCGGAGGTGCCGGTGATGCCGATCTGGAGGAGGTCCTCGCCCGGCGCTCCGTAGATGGACACGGCCAGGGCGCCCATCCGGGCGCGCGGGTTCTCGACGGCGAGGACCGGCAGGCCGGTCGCCACGGCGCGCTCGGCGCCCGACGGGTCGGTCAGGATCGCCGCGGCACCGAGGTCGGCGGCCTGGGCGACGAAGTCGGCGCCGTGCAGACGGGCGCCGGGCAGCGCGGCATAGACATCACCGGGACGGACCGCCCGGGAGTCATGGGTGATGCCGGTGACCATGACATCTGCGTGGCCGGCGTCCGGGGCCGGGCATCCCAGCTGCTCGGCGAGGTCCGCCAGGGGGGTGGGGCGGACCGTTTCAGGGCGCGGCGCTCCCGGATATGTGCCGGGCCCGCCCTTCTCGGCGTGCTGGGCTTTCGGGGACTGATCAGCGTGTGACACGGCGGTGAGCGTACCGGGCACAACCGGCCCGGGGCGAAGTGAGGGCCCTGGGGCGGAGCAGTTCCCCGGGACGGGGGTGCCGTCGGGGGTGCCGTCGGGAGTGATGGTCGTCACGGCGGAATTGCCTCGATTTCATCGGCCTGGCGTGAAGGTGACCGGCAGCCGCGGGGGTTTGGCGCCGGTCGGCGGGACCTGGAGGGTTTTCAGCGCGAAGGCCATGACCTGCTGGTAGATCGGGCCACAGACCTGGCCGCCGAAATAGCTGCCCGTAGTGGGGTTCTGCACGGCGCAGTAGACCGTGATGCGGGGCTTGTCGGCGGGGGCGAAGCCGGCGAAGGACGCGGTGTAGCCGTGGTAGCGGCCGGTTTTGGGGTCCACCCGGTTGGACGTGCCGGTCTTGCCGCCGACGCGGTATCCGTCGATCTTCGCCTTGGCTCCGGTGCCCTCCTCGTCGTCGACCACGGATTCGAGCATGGTGGCGAGCGTGGTCGCGGTCTTCCGGCTGACCACGCGGTTCCTGTCGGGCTTGGGTGCCGGTGCGAAATGGCCGTCGGGTCCGGTGCTGCCGCGGACCAGTGAGGGGGCGATGCGCTCGCCGCCATTGGCGATCGTGGAGTAGACGGAGGCGGCCTGTACGGCATTGAGGGAGAGTCCCTGGCCGAACGGGATGGTGAACTGCTGCGAGGTGTTCCAGTCCTTGGGCTTGGCCAGGATGCCGTCGGTCTCCCCGGGGAAGCCGAGCCCGGTCGGCTTCCCGATACCGAATTTGCGCAGATACGAGTACAGGACCTGGTTGGCCTGGGGCTGGGTCCTGCCGAGCTGGCCGGCGGCGAGGATCGTGCCGATGTTGCTGGACTTGGCGAGCACGCCGTTGAGCGTCAGATGCCAGGTGGCGTGGTCGACGTCGTCCGCGAACAGCCGGTCGCCGCGGTGCAGCCGGTTGGGAACGGTGACCCGGGTGGACGACGTGGCGACGCCCTCCTGCAGAACGGCGGCCATCGACATCAGCTTGCTGGTGGACCCCGGCTCGAAGGCGTCGGAGAGCGCGGCATTGCCCAGCGCCTCGGGATCGGCCTTCGAGACCTCGTTGGGGTCGAATCCGGGCGCGTTGGCGAGCGCCAGGATCTCCCCGGTGCGGGTGTCCTGGACGACGACATAGCCGCGGTCGGCGTGGGATTTGGCGACCTGGTCGGTGATGGCCTGCTGGGCCGCCCACTGGATGTCGCGGTCGAGGGTCAGCTCGACGTCGCTGCCGGGGACGGCGGGGTGCTCCTGGGTGTCGGCGGTGGGCACGCGGCGGCCGCCGGACTGGGCGTAGACGAGCTTGCCGTCCTTGCCCGCCAGCTGCTTGTCCCACAGCGCCTCCAGGCCGCCGCCGCCCTTGCCGGCGCCGTTGACGAAGCCGAGGACACCGGAGGCGAGGTCCTTGTTCGGGTAGAGGCGCTTGCTGTGCTTGTCGGCGAAGACCCCGACGAGGACATCGGGGCGGGGCGCGTTCTTGGGGGCGGCGGCCGCCTTGGCGTCGAGGGTCCGGCGCAGGTCCTTGATCCGCTTCCAGACCTGCGGGGTCTGCTGGCGGGCGAGCAGGACGTAGCGCGCCGTGGGCTGGTCGAGCTTCCGGGTGAGGGCGGCCCGGTCCTCGCCGAGGAGGGGGGCGAGCAGCGCGGCGGCCCGCTGCGGAGCATCGTCGATCTTGGTCTTGCCGGGCGCCAGCAGGCTCGGGTCGGCGGTGATGTCGTACGCGTCGACGGTGGTGGCGAGGTCCACGCCGTTGCGGTCGGTGATCGCACCGCGCTCGGCGGCCAGCTTGACCGGTACGTAGCGGTTCTCGTTGGCCTTGGCGGCGAACGCCCCGGCGTCCACGGCCTGCACCTGGAAGAGCCGTACGACGAAGGCGAGCATGATCAGCGTCAGCGTGAGGGAGACCAGCCGCAGCCGGGGGCGCGGGCTGCCGAGGCGGAGTGCCTGGGGTCCGGAGCGGGGGCGGGCGGCCGGGCGCCGGGCGGGGGGCCGGGGGCCCGGCCGGGGCGCGGGGCGCTTGGCG